>CALFWP010000206.1 GCA_937927905.1 uncultured Neomegalonema sp. | reverse complement strand
CACCAAGGACATCAATTTCGATGGCTTCAAGACGGCCATCTATCACCAGGGCCGCGCGCTTTCTGCGTCCGTTCTGGTCGCAGAGGAAAACCCGCCCCTTCATGCGGCTGGCCAGTCCCATTGCAGTCCGGCGGCCTCCAGTAATCCGGCGGTCTCGGTCAGTGGCAGGCCGACAACATTGCTGTAACTGCCGCTGATCCAGGGTACAAACCGTGCGGCAATGCCCTGAATGGCGTATCCGCCCGCTTTTCCGCGCCATTCACCGCATTCAAGATATGCCGTGATTTCCGGCTCTGACAGTCTTTTCAATTTCACCTGGGTCTGTACCAGGCGCGACCATGTGCGGTTATCGCTTTTTCTGATCAGGCATAATGCCGTTATGACGCGGTGACGGCGACCCGACAATAACGTCAGGTGTTTATGTGCCTCGGCATGATGAGCCGGTTTATCAAGAACCCGGCGCCCTGCCGCAACCACCGTATCAGCGGCGAGTATCAGACCGCTTTCGTGGCGGGCGGCAACAGCTTCGGCCTTTTTCTGCGCAAGCCGTGCGGCATAAACCCTTGGTAATTCGTCTTTCAGGATACTTTCGTCAATATCCGCCGGATCGGTGCGATGCGGAATGACACCGATCTGGGCCAGCAAATCCACACGGCGCGGCGAGGCACTGGCGAGAATCAGACTTTGTGCCGCCACGTCATTTAAAGCGGTAGGTGATGCGACCTTTGGTCAAATCATAGGGTGTCATCTCGACCGATACTTTATCGCCGGCCAGCACACGGATGCGGTTTTTGCGCATTTTTCCGGCGGTATGCGCAATAATTTCGTGGTCGTTTTCCAGTTGTACGCGAAATGTAGCATTCGGAAGCAGTTCCATGACTGTTCCGGCCATCTCGATAATTTCTTCTTTCGCCATCGAAAATCCTATTGTGACCGCAGACAAATGTGTTTGCGGTTTCGTGCCGTATATGTGGCAAATCAGCCGTAAAAAGCAAGCTTATAGCAGGCAAAGGGGACTATTCGCGTATTCCCTCACGGTCTTTCACGGCGCGGTAATATGCCCATAAAATCCGTGCGGCAACAGCACGCCACGGGGACCACTCCCGGGCAAGTGCGGCCATTTCGCGTTCGCCGGGTCTGGCTTGCAGTTCGAATAAAAGCTTTGCGGCCTCCTGAAGTGCGAGGTCTTTGGGGGCAAAAACATCGGCGCGGCCTACGCTGAACATCAGATAGATTTCAGCAGTCCAGGGACCAATGCCCTTAACTGCGCAGAGCATTTTCATGGCGTCCGGAACCGGTGCATCGCTACACGCTTCAAAGGAAAGTGTGCCGGAAAAAACCGCTTCGGCGATGGCTTTCGCATAGGTTGCTTTTGGTCGCGACAGGCCGCAGGCGCGTAAATTTTCGTCCGGCATATCAAAAACAGCCTGTGCCGTTGTTGCGCCGGCGCTCTCAATCCGGTCCCATATGCTTGCGGCGGCGGCGACCGAAACCTGTTGTCCCACCACGGTTTGCAGCAGGGATGCGAAACCGGCGGGTTTTCTGCGCAAAGGAATATGCCCGGCCAGGTCAACGGCCTTTTGGAACACAGGTTCCATGGTGATCAAAGCTGCGACACCCTCGGCGATATCGGCATCATTTTCTATGATCCGCATTGTCGGATTTTCCATACCGGAGTATAGGCTGAGTATGGTCAATCATGTCGAGCGTTTTGCACCTGGTCCGACCGGACTTTTACACCTCGGGCACGCTTTTTCCGCACTCACGGCTTATGATGCGGCACGAAAGGCCGGAGGGCGGTTTTTATTGCGCATGGAAGATATTGATACCACACGCGCCCGAGCGGAGTATGAAGACGCGATTTTCCGTGACCTGGCATGGCTGGGTATTGAGTGGGAGACTCCGGTTCTCCGGCAGTCGGACCGTTTTGACGCATATCGCGCTGCTATTGACGACCTGGACAGGCGAGGTCTGATTTATCCGTGTTTTTGCAGCCGTAAAGAAATCAATGCCGCTTTGAGTGCGCCCCATGATACCGGCGCTGAAGGCGGCCCGGACGGTCCGGCTTATCCCGGAGCCTGTCGCTTGATGCCGCGTGATCCGTCAAAGCTGTCGCACCGGCCTTATGCAATGCGTCTTGATATGGGTAAGGCGATTGCCTCACTTGGTGGTGCTGGTATTGTAAAAAAACTGTCTTTCAAAGAAACCGGAAAAGGTCCCAGGGGGGAAACAAAAAAAATCAATCTGGATCCCGGCTATCTGATTGAGCTATGCGGTGACATCGTAATTTCCCGTAAGGAAAACCCGTCAAGCTATCATCTGTCTGTTGTATTGGATGATGCTTTCCAACAAATAACGCATGTAACGCGTGGCCAGGATTTGTTTTCCGCTACATCTATTCATCGTTTATTACAAGCGTTGCTGGGCCGTCCGACACCTGTTTACCGGCACCACCGTCTGATCACGGATGAGGACGGAAAACGCCTTGCAAAACGTGATGATGCGCGCTCGCTTGAAGCACTGCGGGAGCAAGGAGCAACGCCTCAGGATGTCCGCAAAATACTCGGGCTGGGGGCTTGACACGGCGGAGTGCTTTGGAAAGCAATGTAAATTTGTGATCAAGTAATTATTGTTTTAAACCGGATTTATCCGGCGCGGTTTCATTTCATTAATCATTCCATGTAAATACTATGGCCAACCGCAGAACAGCGGGCTTGCCGGGGCGTTCCCTTGGCCGAGTTTAACGGAGATTACTGATGGCTGTTACGATAACATTTACTCTTGCACAGGACGCCAAGAAAAAAGACTGGGTTCTGATGGAAAGCGGAAAGACCCGCGCTAAAAAACGTTTCCCGAATAAGGCGGCTGCAAATCCGAAGGCGATCCGTTCCGCGGTCGGACCTGACGGTGGTACGGTCAAAGTTATGAAAGTAGACGGTACGGTTCAAAGCACTGTTAAAGTTGCCGCTGTAAAAGCGCCTGCGAAAAAAGCTGTGGCTAAAAAACCTGCGGCCAAAAAGGTTGTGGCTAAAAAAGTTGCGGCGAAACCCGCTGCTAAAGTCAAACCTGCTGCCAAAAAGGTTGTTGCCAAGAAAGCCATCGCCAAGCCTGCTGCTAAAAAGGCCGTTGCGAAAAAGCCGGCGACTAAAAAAGCTGTTGCCGCAAAAGCTGCTGCTAAGCCTGCTGTAAAAAAAGCGGCTGTGAAAAAGACCGTAACGGAAAAAAAAGCCACTGCAGCAAAGACACCTGCAGCTAAGAAACCTGTTGAAAAGACACCTGCGAAAAAAGCTGTCGCCAAAAAGTCAGCTGCTAAAAAAGCAGCACCGAAATCCGCAACCAGGACTGCGACTTCCGGCAAGTCACTTGCATCGACAATTGCCAAAGTAAAAGCGTCACCGGCGGCTAAAAAATCTGTTGCGAAAAAGGCTGCCGCCAAAAAAGCACCGGCGATGGCGGCTCGTGCAAAAACCACTGCTAAAAAATCAGCGACCCCGACAGCGGCCCGTAAACGCGCTGCGAAAAAGTAAGCTGTAAAATTCCGTAACAGTACAGTTGCTTCAAAAGCCGCCGGAGGTAATCCGGTGGTTTTTTTATGGACGTTGCTTTGCCGAAGCGTTGCGGTTTGGGATCCGGACATCGGCTGTCACAGAGATGTGCCTTGCGGATCGGCAGGTTGCACCGAATGATCGGACCCGATACTTCACGGGGTCTGATGATGCGCTTTATATTACTTCTGATCGCTCTTATCGCGTTCCCCTTTGCGGCCATGGCATGCGGTGACGGCAGCCGGTGTAAAGTGGATGGCGGGTATTACCTGGCGGCGGCACCGGAGGATTGGGACGGAGCATCCCCCCTGGGTCTGGTCGTGTATTTCCATGGTTGGGGCGGGACACCCGAGGGAACGTTCCGGAATGGCAGTATGATACGCGGCGCGACCAGCCGGAATGCACTGTTTGTAGCGCCTTTTGCCAAAACCGGTTACTGGCGGCAGATCGGGCAAGGCAGGGCGGAGCGCGGGCGTGATGAGGCGGCCTATATACGTGCGGTCATGGCGGATGTCCGTCGCCGCTGGCCCGTTGATCAGAACCGGACGCTGGCCTCCGGGTTTTCACGCGGGGCATCCATGGTCTGGAATGTCGCGTGTTATACGGGTGAGCTTTTTCGCGGCTATGCCCCTATTGCCGGAGGGTTCTGGAACACCAACCCGCAGACGTGCCCGTCCGGTCCCGTCAATTTGCGCCATATTCACGGGCTGAAAGATAAAGTTGTCGCCTTTGACGAGATCGGCATTTACGACTCGATGCCGATACCGGAGGGTTTTGATATTATGGAGCGGGTGAACGGGGATAGCGGCAAAAAACGTGATGTGCCCAGCGGTGATCGGCGTTTGACCTGTACACGTCAGGACCAAAGTTCCAGCGGGCGTGTGCTTGAACTGTGTTTGCACCCGCGCGGTCATTCGATCCCAGGTGAGTGGGTGGGGCATGGCCTCGATTGGCTTGATGGCTTGCCGGAAGGATCATAATCGCTGCAAAAGAAGAGTGACACGCTCTCCTCATCGTGCATAGCCTGACCTATGTCTCATATTTTGCACCGCCATACAAAATCGGCCCTGCCTACTGCTGTTGGCGGTGATGGTTGTTATCTGATAGATGCGAACGGTAAGCGGTATTTTGATGGGTCGGGCGGGGCGGCGGTGTCCTGCCTGGGTCACAGCAACAAAACTGTCATTGCGGCAATCAAGGCGCAGCTGGATAAACTGGCCTTTGCCCATACCGGCTTTTTTACCTCTGAACCGGCGGAAGAACTGGCGGAATTTCTGGCAACGCGTGCGCCGGACGGGCTGAAGCGGGTGTATTTTGTTTCCGGCGGGTCCGAGGCGGTTGAGGCGGCGATCAAACTGGCCCGGCAATATCAGATCGAGCGGGGCCAAGCGTCGAGGCATCGTCTGATATCGCGGCGGCAAAGCTACCACGGTAACACGCTGGGTGCTTTGGCTGCGGGCGGGAATGCGTGGCGACGGGAGCCTTTCGCGCCATTGATGATCGAGACATCTCATATCGCGCCCTGTTACGAGTATCGGGGCCGCCTGGCGGATGAAAGCGCTGATGCATACGGCCTACGCGTTGCGTATGAGTTGGAGGCGGAAATTCTGCGCCTTGGACCGGGAACCGTCATGGCCTTCATTGCCGAGCCGGTGGTGGGTGCGACGCTGGGTGCGGTTCCGGCTGTTGAGGGGTATTTCAAACGCATAAGAGAGATTTGTGACCGATATGGTATTGTCCTGATCCTGGATGAAGTCATGTGCGGCATGGGACGGACAGGGAATCTCTTTGCCAGCGATTATGAGGATATCGCGCCGGATATTCTGTGCATCGCAAAGGGCCTCGCTGCGGGGTATCAGCCGATCGGTGCCATGCTGTGTTCAGCGGACATTTACAGCGCCATTGAACAAGGCTCGGGGTTTTTCCAGCATGGTCATACCTATCTCGGTCATCCGGTTGCCTGTGCCGGGGCGCTGGCCGTGATGCAGGTTATGGCAGAGAGCGGGTTAGTCTCCCGTGTTGACAGGATGGGGGGAAAGTTGCGCGATGCTCTTCATACTGTCTTCGGACAGCATCCTCATATCGGAGATATCAGAGGGCGCGGGCTTTTCCTGGGGCTGGAGATTGTAAAGGACCGCGAAACAAAAGCACCCTTCGATCCGGCGCGGGCGATCCATAAGCGCTTCAAAGCAGCGGCTTTCGATGCCGGCCTTATCTGTTATCCGATGGGCGGTACCATTGACGGAAGGCGCGGTGATCATGTGCTCCTAGCTCCGCCTTTCATCATGGAAGATGCGCATATTGATGAAATTACGGGTAAGCTGTCCACCGCACTTGAGGTGGCACTGGCAACGTGACCTGCCGTTACCGTTGCGTCCTGCGGGCGCTTTGATATTGGAAGAGCAACAGGAGGTGCACCCATGGCCGATTACGAAACGATCCGTTACGACCTGACCGGAAATGTCGCCACGGTCACGCTGGACCGTCCGGATTCGCTGAACTCGCTCAACAAACCCATGCGTCACGAACTGCGCCATGCTTTTGAGCGTGCACCCGGCGACGGCGCGCGGGCTGTGCTGATGACCGGTGCGGGCCGCAGTTTCTGTTCGGGGCAGGATCTTGGTGAGCATGGCGGCGGTTTGCCGAATGTGGAGCGGACATTGAGTGAGGAGTATGAACCCATGCTCCATGCAATTCTTGATTGTCCGTTGCCGGTAATATGCGCTGTGAATGGTGTGGCGGCAGGTGCGGGTGCCAGCCTTGCGCTGCTGGCCGACATTGTTCTGGCCGGACGTTCTGCACAGTTTGTGATTGCCTTTGCCCGTATCGGCCTGATGCCGGATGTTGCCTCAACCTATTTTCTGCCACGCCTGATCGGGTTGCCCCGGGCGCTTGGTATGGCAATGACCACGGAACCCGTGGACGGTGAAAAGGCCGCTGCATGGGGATTGGTCTGGAAAATGATCGAGGATAAAGCGTTACAGGACGAAGCGATGGCCATGGCGACAGGGTTTGCCAATGGTCCGACGCGGTCTTTTGAACTGACCAAAAGGGCCATGCGTGCCGGAATGCAGGCAGACCTTGTTGAACAGCTCGCCCTGGAAGCACGCAGTCAGGCCGAAGCCGCCTCCACCCGCGATTTTGCCGAGGGTGCAACAGCCTTTTTAGAAAAAAGGAAAGCGTCCTTTGAGGGCCGCTGAGACGCAGGGCAGCCTTGTCTCATTTATCAGGCTGCAATGTTCGGCGGCGGTGTTCGGGATCACGATCCTTGCCATGATCATGATCACTTCGGTGATCTGGCAGGAAAGCTGGCCGGTTTACCGGTATGATTTCCTGTTTGTTGCCGTTCTGGTGATGCAGGCGTGGTTGCTCATCAGCGGGCGCGAAACATGGGCGGAAGCGCGGGTCATCTTTGCTTTCCACATTGTCGGCGTGATCATGGAGATTTTTAAAACCTCCGTCGGCGCGTGGGTCTATCCCGAGCCGTCACTGTTGAAAATCGGCGGTGTGCCGCTGTTCACCGGCTTTATGTATTCTGCGGTGGGCAGTTATATTGCGCGCGGCTGGAAATTAAGTGGTATGCGCTTAACCTGCGCACCGGTGGAATGGGCGGGCGGCCTGTTGGCGCTGGCGATTTATGTGAATTTTTACAGTCATCATTTTCTGCCGGATATACGTTATATCCTGATGATTGTGACGGTTGTGCTGTATTGGAAATGTTGGGCGGACTTTCCGTTATTGGGCCGCGTGCCCGTCCTTATATTGTTTATGTTTGTCGGTGTGCTTGTTTACATTGCAGAGAATATCGGTTCACTCAGCGGGACATGGCTTTACCCCAACCAGCATGACGGATGGAAGCCGGTGCCGGTCGGGAAACTCGGGTCCTGGATATTACTTATGATTGTTAGTTTCTCACTGGTCCGCCTGGTCAGGCGGGACAGCAGTGAAACGATGTCTTAACAGGACGGTCAGTTTTGCCGGTCCAGAGCGTATTCTGCGAGGGCTGCCAGGACCAGCCCCCGGTGGCCCAGGGGGGTAATGTGAGCGATAGCCTGTTCCGTGAGGTGTTTCGCACGTTTTTTGGCGTCATCCGCACCCAGAATACTGACGAATGTGGCCTTGCCTGCATTAGCGTCTTTACCGACGGCTTTGCCAACCTTGTCTGCATCCCCCTCGATATCAAGCAGATCATCGACAATCTGAAAGACCAGACCGAAATCGCGTCCGTATCCCTCAAGCATACGCATATGCGATGCTGTGGCTTTGCCTAATATGCCCCCTGCACGACATGCCACTTCAATCAGAGCGCCTGTCTTCATACGTTGCAGGCGGGTGATTTCCGGCAGTGTCAGCGGAGAGCCGGCGCTTTCCGCCTCGATATCAATCATTTGCCCGCCAACCATTCCCATGGCACCGCTGGCTTTCGCAATCACCTCGACAAGCTGTATGCGGACAAAAGCGTTTTCGTGGGTGCGCGGATCCGCAAGCAGTGTAAAGGCATGGGTCTGGAGTGCATCGCCTGCAAGGATTGCCGTTGCCTCATCAAATTCACGATGAGTGGTTGGTCTGCCCCGGCGCAGGTCGTCATTGTCCATGCTTGGCAGGTCGTCATGGACCAGCGAATAGGCATGGATACATTCCAGCGCACAGCCAAGCCGCAACGCCCGTCCTCTGTCCACACCCAGGGCTGTTGCCGTTTCAACCGCAAGAAATGCCCGCAAGCGCTTGCCGCCCTGACTGGCATAATGCATGGCGTCGATCACGCGAGCCTCGGCCAGCCGTTCACCGCCACAGGCCGGATTCGGGAGCAGTTCATTAAGGGCTTGTTCTATATCCGCCGCAGTCTGTTCCAGGCGTGCTTTAATATCGATGGTCATTCGAAACTTGTATCCTCAGCCGAAACCGCTTTGCCATCCTGACCGGCGACGATTTTCTGAACCCGCATTTCGGCTTGTTTCAGCTTATCCTCGCAATGGCGTTGCAGAGCGGCGCCCTGTTCGTAAATTTCAATACTCTTTTCCAGGGGGACATCGCCGCTATCAAGCGCGTCGACGATTTTCTCCAGCCGACTCATCGCGTCTTCAAAGCTGAGGGTCGATACATCCTGTTTGGTCATTTCTGCGCGGCTTTCACCAGGGTTTGTACATGGACCTTCGCAGAATCCGACAGGGCGCGAAGGTCGTATCCCCCCTCCAATACCGATACGACACGTCCGTCGCAATGGATATCGGCCAGGGCGCAAAGGCGTTCGGTAATCCAGGCGAAATCCTCTTCCTGTAACCGGATGGAAGCCAGCGGATCATCCGCATGGGCATCAAAACCCGCTGACAGGATCAAAAGCTGTGGCGCAAATTTGCTAATCGCAGGGAAGATGTGACCCTCATACGCCATGCGGAATTCGGCGGAACCCGCATGGTGTTTCAATGGTTTGTTAAAGATGTTCCCGACACCTGTTTCGCTCTCACGCCCGGTTCCAGGGAAAATCCCGCCCTCATGGGTTGAGGCATAGAAAATACGCGGGTCCTTTTCGACCACGTCCTGGGTGCCGTTGCCGTGATGCACGTCAAAGTCAATGATGGCAACACGCTCCAGCCCCTTATTTTCCACTGCATGAAGTGCGGCAATGGCGGCGGTGCTGAACAGGCAAAAGCCCATGGCCCTGGTCTGTTCGGCGTGGTGACCGGGCGGACGCTGAACGCAAAACGCATTGACGGCTTCGCCGCTCAGTACCTGGTCGACCGCATCGACCGAAGCACCGACCGCGCGCATGGCGGCCTCGATCGAGCCGGGGCTGATCCAGGTATCAGCGTCCAGCGCCTTCATACCGTGCTCGGGCACAGCAGATGTGATCGCATCAATATAGGTTTGCGGATGTGCCAGGGAGAGGTGCGCATTTGTGCAAAGCGGTGCTTCGCGGCGTTCCAATCCGCCGGTCCCCGTCAAGGCTTTACTCAGGGCTTTGATACGATCCGGTCTTTCAGGGTGGCCATCGGGCACGGTGTGACGGATATAGGCGTCGTCGTGACTATAAAGCAGTGTTTTCATGCCGCGTAGAATGGAGTTGTCTTACACTGTGTGCAAGCCATTGATGCGGTAACGGTGTCGTTGCTGCCTGAATTTGCGAATCAGGTTTTCTGCACCATGGGAGGGTGTCGCGAAAGCCGTTCACTTTGTCTTGAAATGCTTCAAATTTGTAGATAATTTTATCTATTATTTAATTAATAAAAATATATTAACAAAATATAAACGTTAAAAATTCGAATTTAAATAAAATTTTATCCATTAATAATTTTTTTACTTTAAATATTTGTTTTTTACAATGTAATTCTAATTAATTTCTATTGCATAAAATTAATTAGAAAAGCAATATTTTCTCAAATTGAGTTTCAAAAGTATTGGGATTTTCAGATGAATACATTTCATGCTTCGTCGATAGAAGAGATCAGAGTTGCTCTTCGTGATCCTGATATTGATGTGATCACGGTTGAGCCCGGGGATTACTTTGTCTCGGATGATGACCGGGGACAGGGTTTTGTGATCGGCAGGGATGTCACGATTACATCCAGTGTTCCCGGTGAGCATGCGAATTTTTATGCGCGCAGCGAATTCACCAAGGGCATCTTCCTTGTGGAATCCGGAGCGTCGGCCACGTTTGATACGATCGGGTTCCATGACACCCGTGGTGCTTACGGTCCCTTTCAGCAGGGCAATGAGGCCGGTATCCGGCACGAGGGCGATGCCCTGACGATCCGTAACTCGCATTTCGAGGGCAATTCCAACGGTATCCTGGGCACGGAAACCGATACCCGCCCGGGCAAAGAGCTTGTGATCGAAAACTCCGTCTTCGACGATAACGGCCGTACCGATCAGGAGCACCATGTCTATTTCATCGGTGAGTCCGCTTCGGTTTCAGGGTCGCGCTTTACCAACTCCCACAACGGCCATGCCGTTAAAACCGTTGTGTCGGACTATACCCGTATTACGGATTCCTTCATTGATGATGCAGGGTCACGCGCCAATGCCGCCATTGATGTGACCGGCGGCGGTGATCTGTTGGTCTCGGGCAATGAGATTCACAAATCCGCCACCTCGGAAAATCCGTATGTGATCTTTTATGTACCCCAGCGCGGGCATGACGGCGGTGAGATCGTCATCGAGAACAACACCATCAACACCGAATGGAACGGCAGCACCGCCGGAACTCTGCTGCTGGGCAATTTCTCATCCTCCCCCGCACAGCTTTCGGACAACACCCTGACCGGCACCTTTGCCCATAACCTGATCTACGGCGCAGCGGAGGATAGCGGCAGCACAATCAACGGTGCGGCTCTGTCCGGTGATCTGTGGATCAACAGCGCAACCGCGCTGACCGGTGGCGATGACGTCTATATTGACGATGACAGTGTGCGCAACCCCGAGCTTTACGAAGACAGAACGGTTCAGGCCGTCAATGGCGGTGCAGGCAATGATCAGCTGCGGGGTCAGGCCGGTGACCGCGATATTGATGTGTTCTTCGGCGGAGAGGGCAATGACTTCATCGACGGCGGCGGCGGCATCGACTTTCTCTATGGCGGTGTAGGGGATGACATCATCCTGACCGGCACATCCTCGGCGATATCTCCTGTTGATTTTGCGTCCGGAGGAGGGGGCAATGACTGGATTGTTGTCGGGTCGGATACCTCGTCTGAGTTGTCCGCGGCCTATGTTTCGGGCGGTGAAGGCGATGATATTATTGATGCCAGCCGTGCCTATACCGGTATTTTCTCGGGCGATGCGGGCAATGACATCATTCTGGGTGCCTCGTACCGTGACTGGTTGAGCGGGGGCAGCGGCGATGATTACCTGTTCGGCGGAGAGTCTTTTGATCAGCTGCATGGCGGCGGGGGCATCGACACTGCGATCTACGAGGGCGAATACGGTGTCGACCTGCGTGCGGAGGCCGATTACCGCGACGGCGATGTACGGATTATCGCGATTGATCCCGGGAATACGGAAATCGGCACTGTGGGGCAGGAACTGGTCCGCAGCATCGAGTATGTCCAGTTCAGCAACGGCGTCCTGGACACTAGCACCTTTACCTTCACCGAGGGCGCAGAGCGTATCGACCTGGACAGCCTGTTAAGCCGCGACATCCCCACAGAGGATGATCTGGCCGGTACAGCGCCAGTACCGGATGCACCAACACCCGACGATCCGGCTACGGTGCTGCCGGATGAAAACAGGGTTGAGACTGAAACACTTCAAAACGGCTCGCTCATAGAGCGCATATTCAAAGACGGAGTTCTGCGTACTGAAACGGTTACAGAAGCGGATAGAGACGTGTCCGTGACTGAGTTCAATGAAGAGGGTGTCCGCGAAAGCTATATTTTCAATGACATTAGCGACAGCAGGCTCTGGGATATTTACAGCGAAGTGTTTGATACCGATACCGGTATAATCCGTTCGAGTGAGCGTTTGTTGGACAACGGCGACACCCGCGTCACATTCTTCAATGAAGATGGTGTACGGGAAAGTGTTGAATTTACAGACGTAAGTGATCGGAAGTCTTTTGAAACGTCCCGCACTATCTATGATGAGGATACGGGTCTGATCAGTGAGCGGGAGCAGCTTTTAGACAATGGCAATATGCGCAATTTCGAATTCATAGACGGCATTAGGGCGCGCAGAACCATTACTGAAACAGATGGCGATTATAGTATACTGTTATTTAATGACGAGGGTGTCCGCGAGACGTTAACGTATTTTGATGTCAGTGATACCCGGCATTGGAATAGCTTTACCAACACATATGACACTGACACCGGAGAATTAATCTCACGGGAGTTTATGTTGGATTTTGTTTGAGTTTCGTAATGCCTGAACAGTCTCAGGACAGGCTTTTTCCATAAAGTCTGTCCTGTGTTTTTAACTGACGGATAAGTTTGCGGTCCTGTACCTCAGCGGTTTGCGCCAGGCACCCAGAGTACATCATCCTTGCCGTTGTTATTGGCGATGCGGGATGCGACGAAGAACCAGTCCGAGAGGCGGTTGACGTATTTCACGGCGTTTTCGTTGATGCTTTCCTGTGTGGCGAGTTCCACGATGCGACGCTCGGCCCGCCGTGACACGGTACGGCACAGGTGCAAGCTGGCAGCCAGAGCGGAGCCACCCGGCAGGATAAACGAGCGCAGCGGCTCCAGCTTTGTATTCATGGCGTCGATTTCCCCCTCCAACCGTTCGGTTTGCGCCGCTGTCATGCGCAAGGGGGTGTATTCGGCCTGCGCGTCCTTTTCCATATTCGGGCGGCACAAATCGGCCCCGAGATCGAACAGATCATTCTGGATGCGGCTTAGGGCGGCGTCCATGTCCGCGCTTGCATGCTGGCGTGCAAGGCCGACGGTTGCGTTCGTCTCATCCGCACCGCCATAGGCATCCACACGCAGGGAATATTTCGCCACACGGGACCCGTCACCAAGTGCCGTCTCGCCCGCATCTCCGGTTTTTGTGTAGATCTTGCTGAGAACAACCATGGTTTATCCTTTTCCGGCTATGGTGACGAAAATAAAGATCAGAGCAACGGCCAGGGTTTGTAATCCGATCCGCCACCACATCATACGGTTTGATTTGCGCGCGCCTTCGGCTCCGCCTTTGCCGAAACTGCCGATACCCTTGGCAAGCACGATGACGACACCAAGCATGACAGCCAGGACTGCGATAAGAAGAATTTTGTTCATACCCTGCACTTAAAGCGCACGGGGGGCTTCTTCCAGTCGAAAATGCCCGAACGGGTCAGGACGCTTTTCGCAAAACCCAATCCAGGGCGCGAAATGGTAGGATACGCTTGAGAAATCCCATGGCATAGGTCGGCGTGGTCACGTAATAGCGCGGCTGCGGGCGGACGCTTTCACAGGCATGGATCAGACGTTTGAGAACGGATTCGGGTCCGAGCTCGAAGCGATCCTCGCTGCCGTTATAGAGCCGCGGCTCCAGCTTGTCGCGGTAGCGCTCCGCCCAAACGGAGTCGGTAATATAAGGTTTGATCCATTTTTCGTAATGGGGGATCGAGTTCACACGGATTTTCGATGTCACCGGCCCCGGCTCGATCAGCGAAACAAAGATACCCGAACCGTGTAATTCGATGCGCATGGTATCGCTGAGACCCTCAATCGCGTATTTGCTGGCATTATAGGCGGCACGGGCGGGCATCGCGACAAAGCCGAGGATTGACGAATTCTGGACAATCCGACCGCTGCCCTGTTGTCTCATGACCTTTAGCGCGCGGCGGGTCAGGGTGTGCCAGCCGAAAAAATTGCTTTCGAAATTGGCGCGCAAGGCTTCGGTCGGTAGGTCCTCGGCCATGGCCGGTGTGCCGTAGGCACCATTGTTGAACAGTGCATCGAGGCGGCCCCGGGTCAGTGTCAGGGCTTCGTCGAAACCGGCATGAATTGTTGTCTCGTCGTCATAATCGATCAGAACGCTTTCAAGTCCCTCGTCCCGCATCCGGTTGACATCGGCCTGTTTCCGGCAGGACGCGATCACCTGCCAGCCGCGGGCTTTCATGCCGTGGGCGCAATGATATCCGATGCCGGACGAGCATCCCGTGATGAGAATGGTTCTGGTCATAGTCTGCGCTCCGCATAATCTTCACGTACTCATACTGCCGTAGGCGGTTATGATGCAATAATCGGAAAATGTCGGGAAGCAGACAGGGCTGCCGGTACAAAAAACCCCGCTTGAAAGCGGGGTTTTTTGTAGAATTCGTATTGGCACAGTGCCGCAGGTTTGCGGGCTTACTTGTGCTTTTTGCGGCGCAGGCGGGCGGCGATACCGGCCAGTGCGATCAGCAGAAGCGGTGCAGGCTCCGGTACCTGACCGGCACCTGATGAAGAGGCACCCGATGACGTCGAGCTTGTGCTGCTGCCTGTCGGTGCGTCGGTGCCGCTTGATGTCATGCCCGAGGATGAACTGATGCCGGATGACGTGAACCCGCCCGAAGAAGAGGACGTGCTCGAGGATGTCATTCCTGATGACGTCAGACCACCTGAAGAGCTGCTGGTTGATGATGTCAGGCCACCCGAAGATGACGTGCTACCTGAAGAGCTGCTTCCGGAAGAACTGCTTCCGGAAGAACTGCTGCTAGATGAAGAAGAGCTGCTGGATGGAGTGTCTGCACCTGAGGAGGATGAAGAGCTTGATGGCGTTGTGTAGACGTCACCCGATGAACTTCCGCCGGACGAACTGCTGCTCGAGGAGCTGCTGCTTGAGGTAGCGCCGCTGGAGGAAGATGACGTTCCGCCCGAAGAGCTGCTGCTTGAAGTTGTACCGCCGGAGGAAGATGACGTTCCGCCCGAGGAGCTGCTGCTTGAGGTTGTGCCGCCGGAGGAAGACGACGTTCCGCCCGAAGAGCTGCTGCTTGAAGTTGTACCGCCGGAGGACGATGACGTTCCGCCCGAGGAGCTGCTGCTTGAGGTTGCGCCGCCTGAGGAAGACGACGTTCCGCCT
>CALFWP010000205.1 GCA_937927905.1 uncultured Neomegalonema sp. | reverse complement strand
TGAAAACCATAAGTTTTTCTTCGGTATGGGACCGGAGCCTTTGTCAAACGCATTCAGTGATTCTCACCTGTCCAAAACGTTCTCAGGGCGTAAAACCACACTGAAAGCGGCACTTCTGGATCAAAGGCATGTTGCCGGTCTGGGGAATATATATGTTTGCGAAGCCCTCTTCGCCGCCGGTCTGTCTCCGCAGCGGCGGGCAGGTGACCTGCTGCCCCGCGAACATGCTGTTTTAACAGGCGTCATCCGTAAAGTTCTGGAAGCCGCGATTGAAGCGGGTGGCTCCAGTCTGCGTGATTTTCACGGTGCTGATGGTGAGCTCGGATATTTTCAGCATGCCTTTAAAGTATATGATCGCGAAGGTGCGGATTGTCCGCGTGACGGGTGTGGCGGTACAATTCGCCGCATTATACAAAACGCGCGCTCAACGTACTTTTGCGAGACATGTCAGAAATAACGCTTAAATCGTGTGCGCGAAGCCGTTGCACGTCACCGGTCAATCGGATAGGCGTCGCTGCCTTACCGTGATGCAGATCAACGGAGCAGAAAAATGGCTTTCGAAACCATCATTGTCGAAACACAAGGTCATGTGGGGACGATAACACTCGATCGGGCAGAGGCGATGAACGCGCTGAATGCCACTTTACTGGACGAAATGGCGAACGCTCTTGGGCGCTTTGAAGAGGATGATACGATCGGTGCGATCGTAATCACCGGAAATGAAAAGGCTTTTGCTGCCGGTGCCGATATCAAGGAAATGGCGGAAAGATCGTACCCTTCGGCGATGATGGATGATTTTATCGGCGGATCATGGCAGGCGATTTCAAAATGCCGCAAACCTGTGATTGCCGCTGTTTCAGGCTATGCCCTGGGCGGCGGGTGCGAAGTTGCCATGGCCTGCGATATCATTATTGCGGCAGATACGGCCCGATTCGGACTGCCTGAAATCACGCTTGGTGTGATTCCCGGCGCCGGTGGGACCCAGCGCCTTACCCGTGCTGTCGGTAAAGCAAAAGCCATGGAAATGATTCTTTCGGGACGCTTTATGACCGCTGAAGAGGCGGAAAGGGCCTGTCTGGTCAGCCGTGTCGTTCCGGAAGGCGATCTGATGGAGGAGGCAATGACTCTGGCGGCAAAAATCGCCGACATGTCCGGTGTCGCGGTTATGACAGCGAAAAAAGCAGTTGAGCGTGCCCATGAAACATCTCTTGCTGAGGGCCTCATTTTTGAACGTTCGGCGTTTTATGCACTATTTGCGACGGAAGATCAGAAAGAAGGCATGGCAGCATTTGTAGAAAAAAGAAAAGCACAGTTCCGTAACCGTTGACGCGGCATACAAACAGAGTGTATGCAGCGCTCTCATTTCAAACAGAATGATGTAAAGCAGATGGCAAATACGCCCCAGGCCCGTAAGCGCATTAGACAAGCCGCCCGCCGTACCGTAATCAATACTGCGCGCCGCAGTCGCATGCGTACGTTTATCCGCAAGGTTGAGGAAGCGATTGCCTCCGGTGACAGTGAAGCGGCAAAAATTGCTCTGAGAGCCGCTCAGCCCGAGATCATGCGCAGTGCAAACAAGGGTATTGTGCACAAGAACACCGCAAGTCGCAAAGTCTCCCGCCTTGCCGCGCGTGTGAAAGCACTGAGTTCTTGATACTTAATTTCTGTTTAAGAGCCGTTCCTGCGGTGATTTTCTGAGAGTGGCCATAAGAAAAAGGCATGCTGTTTAGCGTGCCTTTTCTGTTTCTACATTCCCGATTCACGGAATGCAGTGCCAAAACTGTCCCGGTGCCGGTATTTCTCGCATATGTGCCGGAATCTGAAAAACCGGTTCCCGTCCCAAATATGGCTCGAAGTGTTCCAGGGTACCAATACCGCATTTTTTAAGTGCCAAGCCTGATTGGTCTTGCGCGACTCGGTCTCGGTTCGTTACCAATGGTTAACGATTGAAATTTTGAGTACCGTACGGACTTCGAAACGAACACGGACTGAGGGGGTTTTGTCTGTGTTTATCCCAATAGTCGAACTGCTGGCGATACGGCTTGTACAACTGTTTTTCGTGTCAGTGTTTTTTGTGAATTTGCCGTAAGATTTCAATATACGGGTAGCGCGGGGGGAGCATTATAAATTGGCAGAAGATGTACCGCCGGATTTTAAGGATGCATGGGGCCGGATACGTAGTGCCTTACGCCAGGATATCGGGGAAGCCTCCTATCTGAGCTGGATTGCGGTTCTGTCCGGTGTCTCCTTTAAAAATGGTGTCTTGTGGATCAGTGCTCCCAACCGCTTTGTGTGTGATAAGGTAGAGGATAAATTCGGTGCGTTACTGAAAAGTCATTGGTGCGATGCGGGGCTTGGCGTAACCGATGTGCGCTTTAATACCGGCACAGGCAATATTGCGCACAACACTGCTGCACAGGCCAGAACACAAACAGTGACGCGTCAGGCCGTGGCCGCTCCGCTTCATGCTGTTCCGGTATCACAGGGCGCGCAACAGGTGGCACATGATCAGGGCGCTGGATACGGGTCCACATATGTTACACTGGATGAGCGGCTGAAATTTGATACCTTTGTGGTTGGTAAATCAAACGAGCTGGCTCACGCCGCCGCACGGCGCGTTGCGGAATCCGCTGGCCCCGGTGCGGCGTATAATCCACTGTTTTTGTTCGGTGATGTCGGGATTGGCAAAACCCATCTCATGCAAAGCATAGCCTGGGAAACGCGGAAATTCGCTCCGCATAAAAAGCTGCTTTATGTATCAGCGGAAAAATTCATGCACCGGTTTGTGAGTTCCCTGCGGTACAAGGATTCTCATTCTTTCAAAGAGGAATTCCGATCCGTTGATCTGTTGTTGATTGACGATTTTCAGTTCATTGCCGGAAAGGAATCCACCCAGGAAGAATTCTTCCATACCTTTAATGCACTGATTGATCAGAACCGGCAGATTGTGATCAGTGCCGACCGCTCGCCGAGTGATCTGGATGGTGTTGAAGACCGGATTAAATCGCGCTTGAACTGGGGATTGGTCGCGGATATCGGCGCTCCTGAATATGAACTTCGTCTGGGTGTTTTACAGTCAAAGCTTGATGTCGCCCTCGCCGAAACCCCGGGTCTTGATATTGACCCTGAAGTTCTGAATTTCATTGCCAAGCGTGTGTCCTCTAACATGCGGGTGATTGAAGGGGCCTTGAACCGTCTTGTGGCTCATGCCTCGCTGTTCGGAAGGCGGGTGGATACTGATGTGGCGGAGCAATTGCTGCAGGATTTGCTGCGTGCTTATGACCGGCGCATCACTATTGATGAGATACAGCGCTGTGTTGCGGAGCATTACGATATAAAGCTCTCTGATCTGTTGTCGCCGCGCCGTGCGCGCGCGATCGCCCGTCCTCGCCAGATTGCAATGTATCTGTCCAAGGAGATGACCGACAAATCCCTGCCTGAGATCGGGCGTAAATTCGGTAACCGTGATCACACGACGATTATGCATGGCGTTAAACGGGTGGTAC
>CALFWP010000204.1 GCA_937927905.1 uncultured Neomegalonema sp. | reverse complement strand
GCATGTTCGCTTAATTCCGAGCGTTCGGGGTCCACGACAAAGCGTCCCTGGTTGTATCCGAAGGATTTCAGGCCCTCCTGCACGCTCTCGCACAGGCTGATATCTTCGGGTTGCAGGACGTCAATCTGATAATCAATTGCGTCCTTTAGCTGTGTAGTAATTTTGCCGCTCGGTACGAACCAGTCCTGAAATTCAATGCATCGTTCAGGTTCGGCCGGGTTCATTTGCAGGACCGAGAGATTCGGCTCTCCGGGGTAAATCCACACTGTAAAGTTCGGCCAGACGAACCACCCGGCGTAGCTGAAATCCACATCGGTTTTCGTAAAATTGAAGGCTTTACTTTCCGTGGTTTTAAGGCTGTCGGAGCAATGACTGGAGTAAAGACCGTTTATTTTGGAGCGGTAGGACGGCATATCGACAAGATCGACAAAGTCTTTATGGGCAGTATGGCAGTGATAACACTCCAGAAAATTGTCGATCATCACCTTCCAGTTTGATTTCACATCATATGTATCGCGCTGTGCAAACGCCAGATCGTCTACATTCGGCATGTAGTGGCGGATTTCCTGTTCGAGATCGCCTGAGAGTTCGGCAAATGGTGCGGCATCCATGTCCATATTGACCATGACCAGGCCGCAAAAGACCTCAACCTGTACAGAGCGAAGTGCAAATTCAGTGCGGTCGAACCCGTCCATGTGTTCTGTGTTGCGGGCGGATTTCAGCGTTCCGTCAAAATCAAAAGCCCAGGCATGGTAAGGACATGTGATAACGTTCTTTTTTCCCGTGCCCTCAACAAGCTTATGTCCCCTGTGGGGGCATACATTGTAAAAAGCACGTAAATCGCCGTCGCGCGTGCGGGCGACAAATATGTTCTGTTCGTGAATGCGGGTGGTCAGATAGGCGCCCGGTCCCGCAACCTGGGATACATGACCGGCATACCACCAGCTTTTGTAAAAGATGGCCGCCTTTTCCAAATCGAAAATATGCCTGTCATAATAAAACCGTGCCGGAAGTGTATAAGATTTTGCGGGGTCCGCACGAAAGGGTGCATCGCCGTCTTGGTAATGTAAAACGTCATGGATCATGGCGGCCTCTTTAATCTTTGCGGAGAAGAGTTTTGCACACTCGGTGGTGCAGCTCAAATACGAAGCTGTGGTTCGATAAGGGCCGTAATGCCTACCGGCGAATATCAGTATTGTGCGGAAATAACATTATGTAGCACCCGCTATTGTGGGGTGATTCGGTGCAAGAAAAATGGAACAAATAGAGAATTTTTTGTTAATCAAAAATATGTGTCTAAAAAAATGCGACGTAATGACGCTGCCCTACCTTCCTTGGAAGGTTAAGCTTTTCCGACACTTTCAACTTTTTATAAATCTCACATATTATTTGCAATCTAAGAGATGCAAAGGGCTATGTGTCCAGTTTGATTGACAACCTTTAAGTTTCCGTTAACCTGCTGAATTATTGCCATAACCGGAAAGTCAAGCCGAATGTACGATAATTTTGACAAAGCCTTGGTAAACGCACTTTCTGACCGGAAAACCCCCTTCGGTGTTAAAGAGCAGGGTCTGCTGATTGTGACTGCTCGGCGTGCGGCTGCCGATAACCGTATAAAAGCTATGAACGAGGCTATGCTGGGCGCATTCAATTTTGCCAAAATTCATGAATGCGCGAGCATCAGGTACCATGAGGATGCGGAGGCAATTGAGCAGGACAATATGCCCATACATCATCCGGTGACTCATTATTTCTCTATCGCACAGGCTTACCGGCACGATGATAAAGACAGGATATCCTGTGATACAAAAATGCAAGTCGCCTGACCCTGTTTGAGTTTTAAAGTTACGACCTGCCTCAACTGCCCCGCCATTTGGCGGGGTATTTTTTTGTAATATGTGCAATCGCCCACTCTGCGCTGAGACTGGCTTCGGGGGTGATCGTTCAACTCCGCATGATTTTTTGCGGCTTAAAGACACCCGTGCTTGCCTATAGCACTGCAAAGCCGCATGTACGTTCCATAAACATGGAGGCAACCGAATGCAGTTCGATCCGTTTGCGACCGATCTTGATCTTGAAAAAAGCCGCACAATACTGGCGAAAGCCCTGTCCGGTGCCGATGACGGTGAGCTGTTTCTGGAGCGACGGCGCGGGGAAAGCCTGATGTTCGATGACGGCCGCCTGAAAAGTGCCAGTTACGATTCCGGTGAAGGTTTCGGACTGCGTGTCGTGACAGGAGAAAAAATCGGCTATGCGCATTCGGATGATCTGTCTGTTGCCGCAATAAAGCGTGCTGCGGACGCTGCGGCAGCTATTAAAAGCGGGGCGGCTGCAGAATACGCTGAAGCACCGCGTGCCACAAACCGTAAGCTTTACGGCGATGAAAGTCCGCTGGACGGTCCGGACTTTGCCGCAAAGGTCGCTCTTTTGCGTGAAGTTGATGCTTACCTGCGTGCCAAGGATTCCCGTGTGGTACAGGCGACAGCGTCTTTGTCCGGTGAATTGCAGGAGATTGAAATTCTGCGCGCCGATGGCCGGCGTATCCGTGACAGCCGTCCTTTGGCGCGGATCAATGTCTCCGTCATTGTAGAGGAGGGGGGACGCCGCGAAACCGGATCCTCGGGCGGTGGCGGCCGCGTGCCGTATAACTCTCTCATTGAGGAAAGCAACTGGAAGCACCTTGCTGATGAGGCCC
>CALFWP010000203.1 GCA_937927905.1 uncultured Neomegalonema sp. | reverse complement strand
AATACGGCGTTTGCCCCGAGCCTTTCGTGCCCAGATCCAGCAATCGCCCGGCATCATCCCTGAGCTGCGCAAACAAAAACCCCCGCCCGTCCCCGATATCAGGATTATAGGTCCGGAACTGATGCCCGTGATAGCGCATGGCGCGCGGTTGCGGCATATTCTGCGGTAAGTCTTCAAATCCGCCGAAATGCTGCACCCACTCCTCATCGGACAGTGTATCAAGACCGACCGACGCTGCCGCGCGCTGATGCCGGTGCCTCAGAATCGCCCGGGGGAAATCTGCAGCAGCAACCGGATCGGAAAATGTATTCCCGAGTGCTTCAAACTGCGGGTCGGGGTGATAAGAGGGGCTGACAGGCATTTTCGTGACTTTCCGGTAATTGCACTCTTGCAAACCATTCTGTGTGGCGGTATGCAGCTTGTCTTGGTAGGCGCTGGTAGCTCAGTTGGATAGAGTACTTGACTACGAATCAAGGGGTCGGGGGTTCGAATCCTCCCCAGCGCGCCATTTTTCAAGCGGCATTTCATGAAACTCCGCTAAAAATTCCCCGAATTTAACTGGTGTACTGAAACCTATATTCCCGAGGAATTCAGGTCAGACATCGGCAGGTATTATAACTTTGCCCCGCCGCGGGTCATCGGCAAGCAGGGCGTGTGACACAACACGCTCGACACCAGCAATCGTCGCCGCCAGTTCTGCAACATAATCCAATTCATCCTGATCCCGCGCAATACCAAGGATATAAACGACGGAATTCACCGTCTCGAAATCAAAGTTGTTCTCAGCCACATCAACTGCCGTCAGCAGGCGGAAACGGAGCTGATTGGAAATACGGGTATCCTTCAGGTAGGCAAGACCGCTTTGCTCTTCCGCAATTTGCAGCTCGTTCACAACATCTTTGACGCCCCTGATATTCCACGCGATGCGTGTTGCCCGGATACGATCCTCCGGCGTGCGTGTCGTTCCCACGATCAGGACACGGCCTTCGTGGACCTCAGTCGCCATTTCCGCAAAATACCGCGGAAAAGCCTGTCCCATGTCCCGCTGTAATGCGAGGTGGATGGATGTATCACTGGCGTTACTGACGATCGTAGCGCCGGAGTCGCGCAGACCGGAATTCAACGCATCAGGTGTCGTGTTGCATCCGATCAGCGACGCCAGCAGCACTCCGGCACATACAGCCTTGAACGGGATAACCGGCATGACAAATTCCTTCACAAAACACCTTCGTAAGATCAGCAGAAACCCGAAATTACGGCAACTCTGCGACGGTATGTTTGGAATTGCGTTAACGCCGGACAGCATGAGAGTATTGTATACCGACGATGAAGGCGGGGAACACCCAGTGCACCGCATGATGCATGAGTGAACGGAAGAAACACCCCGGCAACAGGGTGTTTCAAGCTGTATCCGGGCAAGCTTCAGGCCGCTTCTACGCTGTCCACATCCCGTAATAACCGTTCGGTTTTTGCATCTTCGATCTTGTTCAGCAGGCGATCTGATTCGTGATTGTCGCGGATGGTTTTGGTCAGATTAACCGTGGTCTGGATCACCATGACTGCGGCCATGGCAATATAACCCTTAGTCGCCAAATCAATCGGTGCCAGAATCAGTCCGCCGGCCATCATGAGACAGGACACAGCAAAGCTGAGATAGCTGAATTTCACCCAGGCTTCGGAATGGCGTTGCATTGCATTCATGATTGTTCTCCTTGTTATTATGAGATCAGGCAGGCGTAACTGAACGGGCGCGCAGACGCTCCAGCACAGCGTCCGCTGTGATTTTCAGAGGCGCACCGCACCCCGCCTCTGCAAGTCTGTCACGCAAACGCTCGGGGTGACCGGCATTCTCAAGCGCATCAAGCGCCGCATTCGCTGCATCGGTTTCTGTCTGCCGTGCGCGCAAGCGTTCCAGAGTGGCTTCCGCATCCCGTAACACTGTGGGCATTGTACAGTGTGCCGACGCGGTCAGGCGCTGGGTTTTATCGGTCACGGTCGCAATCCGCGCCCCGCGCTTAAGCGCACGCAAACGCTCTTCCGAGGTTGTCACGGATGCCCGTAAACACGCCAGATCAGCCTCCAGCGTCCCGAGAACGGCCTTGGCCGTATCCTGTTCCGTCTGAAGACGGGCAATGGTGACGGCGGCCTCTTGAACCAGCGCATTTTCACCGTTTTCCAGTGCGGCCAAGGCTCTTGTTTCAAGGTCGGCAATCCGCCGTGCCAGATCATGCGCCTGCGTAACTTCCTGTTCATGCTGCGCCATGGCAAGCGCCAGGGCTTTACGGGCCACACTGACAGCCCGTGCACAATCACGCATCTGCTGTCTGAGGATCGGCAAAGCATGGGCATCGGCAAAAGCTTCATCCGCTTCGTTGGCCGCACCTCTTATCAGTGTCATGAAAGACCGGAACATTTCCTCGCTCCTTTTATGAACATCGTTCATATAGACATACCCACAAAATGAACATTGTTCAATATCTTTTTGAACGTTGTTCGGAAATTTACGGTGAACACCCTTGGATAACTGCCGATTCCTGTTAAACCCGTCATTCCGGAGGGTGTAACGATGACCGCAAGACGCGAGGCGCTACAGGCAAAACTGATCGCCGCCGCAGAAAAACGGCTACAGGCGGGCGGTTTGAGCAAATTGCGCGCACGGGATATCACCAGCGATGCAGGTTGCGCCCTTGGCAGTCTTTATAATGCATTCGGTGATCTGGATGAGCTGGTCCTGCGTATCAATGCACGCACTCTGGTCCGGCTCAGCGACGTTATTACTGCGGCCAGCGACGGCCTGACGCCGAAAAAGGCATTGCTGGCCATTGCACAGGCCTATGCGCGCTTTGCATCAGAAAACCGTACGCTCTGGGATGCACTTTTTGACCATCAGATGCAGCACGGGTCACCAACCCCGGACTGGTTCCGTGAATATCAAAGCCGCCTGTTAACCCCTGTTATAACCGGACTGTCCGCATGGCAGCCGGATTTGCCGGAGGACATACTGAAACTGCGCGCAAGCACATATTTTTCCGCTATACACGGCGTGGTCGCAATCAGCCTGCAAGGACGTTTTCTGGGTGTTCCGTCTGATCAGCTTCATACTGAAATCGGGCGGTTGGTCAGTTCTATTCTTGCCGGCGGCG
>CALFWP010000202.1 GCA_937927905.1 uncultured Neomegalonema sp. | reverse complement strand
GCAATCGATGCGTCGCGCATAATCTGATATTCTTTGTCCGTAAGGGTCAGTGCAGGTGCCACCGTGATGGAATCGCCGGTATGGACACCCATCGGATCCACATTTTCGATCGAGCAAACAATAATCGCGTTATCCGCCTTATCGCGGACAACCTCCATCTCGTATTCTTTCCAGCCGAGCAGACTTTCATCAATCAGGATCTGACTGACCGGCGAGGCATCCAGACCCGAGAGGCAAATACGCTCATAATCCTCTTTATTGTAAGCAACCCCGCCACCGGTTCCACCCAGAGTAAAAGCGGGCCGTATAATGGCAGGCAGGCCCAGCGTATCAAACGCCTGCCACGCCTCGTCTATGGTCGTCGCAATCGCCGATTTCGGGTTTTCGAGGCCGATTTTCGTCATCGCCTCCGCAAAAAGCTTGCGATCCTCGGCCTTGGCAATGGATTTGCCGTTCGCGCCGATCAGCTCCACGCCCAGCCTCTCAAGCGTGCCGTCCTCGTCCAGTGCCAGTGCGGTGTTCAGCGCCGTCTGTCCCCCCATTGTCGGCAACAGTGCATCCGGTTTTTCTTTTTCGATGATCATACGGACGAAATCAGGGGTGATCGGCTCGATATAGGTCGCATCGGCCAGATCAGGGTCCGTCATAATGGTCGCCGGATTGGAATTGACGAGAATGACCCGATACCCCTCCTCCCGCAGTGCCTTAACCGCCTGGGCACCGGAATAATCGAATTCGCAGGCCTGGCCGATAACAATCGGGCCGGCACCGATAATGAGGATGGAGGAAATATCGTCACGTTTCGGCATGTCTGTGCGTCCCGGCTACGGCTGTTGATAAACGCCTGCGTTCTATGACATGGCTCGCGCTGAGGGAAGCGGGGATATGCAGTTTTCTTGAAATAGGCCTTTGCGCATCCGGCACAGGAAACAGACCCTGAACGATAGAGGCTGCTTAAAGGAGCGCATTCACACAGTCATGCATATCAATTGGTCAGGCGGTGATCCGTTAATTTCCGGGCAATATTCCGGAAAGTCCGGGACAAGCCGCTTGCAGTCGTGGCGTAAAAAACACGGCCTCTGGACTGCACACAATTTGTGAGATTTTGGACAGACGGCGCATACAGCGCAAGTGCAACCATGAATATCCTGAATTTTTTGTCGCGGGCCAGTTTACAGGCTTGCTGAAAATACGCATCCGAATAAATTCTGCCGCCATGACAGACGGCACCGGTGTGCCAATCAACGCAGCCAACCCGTAAAAAGAGAAACTTAAAATACATTTTCAGGTTATGAATTGCAACTTCTGATTTATAATATATTGAAATATATATGAATACATTATTCCATATCATTTTTTACGAATAAAAATATGGCGCACCGGAGGGATACCGGTGCGCCATAATCATTGTTTCAGGCATATACTGTTGATCCGTTCAGATCTTAAACCTTAAATCAACTGCAGCTGCCCCCCCATGCCTGAAACAGCGAACCGGAGAGGAGGCATGACTCCCCGGTGTTCCGATATTGCGTTAGCCGGTCAGACGGTGTTCACCGATACGCCGCGCGATACCTTCAAATGCCTCATCCAACTCGCTCGCTGTTGCCGGTGTGAACAACTGACCGCTCGACCCGACACAGTTTGACAACTGAGATGCACCTGCACCCGACCCAAGAGCAATCAGATAGATTGTGTATCCGTTATTCCTGGCCACTTCACACGACTGGTCGAAATAATCATATGCAGCAATATTGGACAAACCTCCGGTAAAATTAACTGCTCCCCCCAGGCTCATTGTCGTATTGAATTGGCCATCTGTCAGCATTACGACGAATTTATTCGCATCATCACTAGACAGGGGTGCCTGAGGCCATATTGAAGCCCAGTCCTCGGATAACGTGTGAAGCCCCCAAATCATGCCGAGATGCCCGGCCGTCGCGCCAGCGGGAGTTAAACCGGCAACAGCAGACCGGATTGCAGGAATATTATTGCTCAACGGTTGCAGCAGAGGATTGGTTGCCGGCAGTGCTAACGGCCCTGTCGGAGTATTAGCAATCAAATTACCTGGAGTAATAAACTGGATTGGATCCCCGATCGGTGAAGCATCCGTAACGCTATAAACCGGTCCGGACGCTAACGGTGTTCTTTCCGTCGCGAAGATATTCACAAAGGACGGTGGCTTTGCCAAACCATTAACCGATACAGCCGAGATTGCAGAAGATGGGACGTTGCGCAGGTTCACCGATGTCGCATACGGTACCAGCGAGGCGGACAGGTTGATCGTCGGAGGAAGTGTGTCCTCAAGCGTATCAAACATCAGATTTACAGAGTTCTTCAAAATATCAATGCGCCGCGGAGAACCGCCCACAACACCGTTGATATCCCAGTCCATCGAACCACTGACATCCAGAACCAGTGCAATTTCAATCGGCTGATCGACTGCCGGCACCGCCTCGGATTCAACGCGGCCTTGTACGGTATCAAGACCGATCGCATTCAGGAAAAATGTACGACTACTGACAAGTCCGGTTCCGCGAACGGATGTTCCGTCAGAGACGAATTGAACATCCGTGGGGGCCATGTCTATGCCCTGGCCTACCAGAATAGACTCGAAAATCCGTCTGCCTTCAACCTGCACGTTGATTGAACTGAGATCCTGTCTGGAAAGAGACAAAACCGTCGAATCCATCGCGCGCTGTGCCTTTTGCGTCAAATTAACAGAACTGGTGTAATCGATCGCACCGCCGACCCCGAGGAGAATAACCGGAAAACTTATTCCCATCATGATAGCTATGCCGCCCCGGCAATCCGCTTTAAAACCTTCGAGTTTTTGCCCCAAACCCCATTTTTTGCCGAATACTGACATTATTTATCTCCAAAAATCGAACACCATGGCTTAAGCGCCTGAGCGACTGGATGAAGGCGAATTCAAGTTTTACGCCGGTCTTTATGGCGGCATTAAAAATTGCTAATAATCAGAAATCACTCATAGTTTCCCATTTATTAACGCATCTGAATAACCCTGAAAATACAGAGCGGTCCGCAGACCTGTATACGCGATGTGATACCCGGTTACGGACCTGAGGGCGGGTTTTGCGTGATAGGCAACCCCCATTCCGGCGCGTTCCACCATGAGACAGTCATTCGCCCCATCTCCTATAGTGATACAATCATCCATGGACAGTCCCGCTTTTCCTGCATATCGCTCCAGTACATCGCGTTTCATTTCAGCATCCACGACGGGTTTTTGGACAATGCCGGTCAACCTTTCGTTCCCGCCGATGATCAGATGATTTGCGATATCCCGGTCAAAACCGAGCGCCTTTCGCACAGCTCCGGTCACACGGTCGAAACCGCCGGAGACCAGAATACAAACAGCACCATGGCGCTTCATCGTGGCCACCAGTTCTTTTGCCCCCGGAGAGTACGTCAGAGACTGTGCCACAAGATCAAGCCGCGCCGCCTCCAAACCCTTTAGCATTGCGACCCGGGCATCCAATGCCTGTTCAAAGTCCAACTCGCCCTGCATGGCCCGGGCGGTGATGGCTGCAACCTCCTGTTTAAGACCGGCCGCATCCGCCAGCTCATCAATCGTTTCTCCGACAACAATTGTCGAATCCATATCGGCACATAGCAGTTTTTTGCGTCTGTTCTCCGAAGGCATGACTGCCAGATCAACTTCCGGCAAAGCTTCGCGCAGTGCCGCCGTAATGACCGGAATACGGTCCCCGACACCTTCAAGGTCCAATTCCAGCGCACGGCCGACGGACAGGATCCGGCCATCCACTGCAGAAACATCGAATGCTGATAAAACACTCACCGCAGTGCCTTCCGCTCCCCCGCGCAACGGCTCTCCCGCCAGAACGAGCGTGTGTGTCATGGTGTTATCCTTTGTATATTGATCCTTATTAAACAGGAGACACTGCCGCTATGCCTGTAAAGCGGGGCAGCAGTGTCCGGTGCAGCTGTTAAAAACGAAGCGGGATCACGCGGTCCAGATAATCAAGCGTACGCAATTCTGCGACGACCTCCTCCGGCACCGGTGCATCCACTTTTACGAGAGCAATCGCATCCGCTCCGGGCGCTGTCCGGCCAAGGTGGAATGTCGCGATATTAATCCCCTTGCGGGCAAAAATCGTCCCGACCGCACCGATCAGCCCGGGCTTGTCCTGATTGGTGACGTAGAGCATGTCGCCCTCCAGATCACTTTCGACCGCAATACCCTTCACCTCGATCACGCGGGGCAATTTACCGGCAATAAGCGTTCCCTTGATATCGCGTGTAATGGACGGTGTTTTCAGACACACGGAAATCCGTGTCTGGTAATCACTGTCCGTCTCGTTTTTCGTGTGCGATATTTCGATGCCGCGTTCTTTGGCAATCTCCAGCGCATTGATCATATTGATGCTACTGAGGCGCGGCGCGAGGGCGGCCTGTACTGCGGTTTGCAAAAGCGGCTCGTGAGGAAGGTTTTTCGCGTCCCCTTCAAAGGTCAGCTGTATTGATTGTATTTCCTCATCCGTCACCTGACCGGCAAAGCTGGAAATCTGCTTAACCAGTGTAATGTAAGGCTCAAGCGTTTGCGCCTCTTCAGCGGTCAGAGACGGCGCGTTGATCGCATTAGCCACGGCCCCGTCCAGCAGATAATCGGACATCTGTTCCGCCACCTGCAAGGCCACCTTTTCCTGTGCCTCGGTCGTTGCGGCGCCAAGGTGAGGTGTAACAACAACGTTGGGATGACCAAACAGCGGATTGTCCTTCGCAGGCTCCTGCGCAAAGACATCGAACGCCGCGCCGCCAACATGCCCCGCATCAAGCGCAGCC
>CALFWP010000201.1 GCA_937927905.1 uncultured Neomegalonema sp. | reverse complement strand
GTATCCCCCAAGCAATCGTTATTCCTGTGCAACCTTACAGCACAAGATTGTTGCTTAACAGCATCACTTCTTTCGTCGTTCGACCGGAATGTCAAGTTCGCGTATCTTTTTACGCAGTGTATTCCGGTTCAAACCCAGCATATCTGCGGTTTTCAGCTGATTACCCCGTGTAGCAGCCAATGAAAGCGTAATGAGCGGATATTCGACTTCACGAAGGATGCGCTGATACAAACCAGGGGCCGGTAGTGAGTCGCCATGATTCGTGAAATACTGTTTTAAATGCATTTCCAGCACATCCGACAGATCAGTATTATTTTTCGATATGTCGGCAACCGGGCTGTCCTGCAAAGCGACTTCGGCTTCAACAGCAGATTTGTCGATCAGTTCATCCGGACATAGAACCGCGAGGCGCTTCATCAGGTTTTGCAACTCACGCACATTTCCCGGCCAGGAGTGTGCCTTAAGCGCCTCAATCGCGGATTTGGAAATCGTCTTTCTCGGCAAGCCTTCGGCTGTCATATCGCGCAGGAAAGTCCGCGCCAGATCTGGAATATCGTCAAGACGTTCACGTACGGGCGGAATCCGGATCGGCGCGACATTCAAGCGGTAATATAAATCTTCACGGAAAAGCCCCTCCCGGGTCAAACTGCGCAAATCCTGGTGGGTGGCTGCAATAATCCTGACATTGGTTTTTTTGGCACCTGCCCCGCCGATACTGGTAAATTCGCCTTCCTGTAGCACGCGGAGCAGGCGGGTTTGCGCCTCGGAAGGCATGTCTCCTATTTCGTCAAGGAATAACGTTCCGCCCTGCGCCTGTTCAAATTTACCGCTTGTCTTGCTGACGGCGCCTGTAAAGGCCCCTTTTTCATGGCCGAAAAGCTCAGACTCGATCAACTCACGCGGAATCGCCGCCATATTGACCGCAACAAAAGGTCCTGTTTTGCGCTTTCCGTAATCATGCAACGCACGGGCTACCAGCTCTTTACCGGTGCCCGATTCCCCCGTGATCATCACAGTCAGGTCCGTGTTCATAAGCCTGGCCATAACGCGGTAAACATCCTGCATCGCCGGGGACCTGCCGACCATGGGTTGCGGGTCCTCGCGCATCTCGGCCCCCGTATCACCGGAGGTTTGCGACCCGGACATGGCCTTGCGGACATGCGCAATCAGTTCCTGCAAATCAAAAGGTTTCGGCAGATATTCATACGCGCCCGCCTCCGCCGCGCGGATTGCTGTCATGACAGTGTTTTGCGCGCTCATGACAATAAACGGCAGTTTCGGCCTGCGCCGCTTCATAGTCGGCAGCATGTCGAGAGAGTCGCCATCAGGCATCATGACATCGGTAATCACCGCATCGCCCTCGCCCTCTTCAATCCAGCGGTAAAGCGTCGAACACGTACCGGTAGAGCGGGTCTGAAAACCGGCCCGGATCAACGCCTGCGACAGAACCGTACGGATGGCGCGATCATCATCTGCAATCAGAACAAGACCCGTATTATTCATTCAGAAGTCCTTTCCGGATCCTAAGGGTGAACAGGCAAAAGCATACGGAAAGTCGTACGGCCCGAGCCGGACTCGCATTCAATGGTGCCCCCGTGATCCGCGATAATTTTCGAAACCAGTGCCAACCCGAGACCTGCACCGCCGGATTTGGATGTCACGAAAGGTTCAAAAATATGCGGGGCGAAGTCCTCAGGGATACCGGGGCCATTATCGCTGATTGTCACTTCCAAAGGCAGGCTTTGGCGTTCATGACCATCGGCACCGCTCAAACGAATTCCGGGACGGTAAGCTGTTTTCAGCATGATTGTACCGCCCTCGCCCACAGCTTCGGAGGCGTTTTTGACCAGGTTTTGAAAGGCCTGTGCCAATTGATCCCTGTCACCGGATGTATTCGGTAATGACGGATCGTAATATTCAAAAAATGTAACATTGGCCCCGAAGCCAACCTGTGCCGCGCGGCATGTCTTGCGCAAGGCATCATGCAGATTGACAGGGTGTTTTTCTACCGGGCGCGAATCCGTAAAATGTTCCATACGTCCGACAAGTCGCTGAATACGTGCAGATTCTTCCTGGATCAGCTCACATAATTCCACTTCACCGTCGGCGGCGGACATTTGCAGTAATTGCGCCGCACCGGATATCGCGGCGAGCGGATTTTTGATTTCATGGGAGAGAGCCGCCGCCATCCCCGTCACCGACCGTGCGGCATCGCGGTGCATCAGGCGCCGGGTCATTTTTTCCGCGATACTTCCCGGCTGCATTACAACCAGCAAAGCGTCCGAACCCCCGGAATCGTGGAGTTTTGTGACCTGAACATTCAATTGTTTAATTTCTGAGGTCGTCCAGTTAATCTCTATATCCCGTTCGGAAACAGAGCCGTTGGCACTGCGCGATTGTGCGATCAGTGTCATGAGTCGCGATCCGTGTGACGCGTAATTCTCAAGCAGCTGACCGCGGACACTGCGTTCGCTGACTGAGAAAATCTGTTCGGCAGCGGTGTTGAATGCCAGTATTCTGTTTTCGCTGTTCACAACCATCGCCGGATACGGCAAGGCATTCCAGAGTGTGGTGTAATTCAGGCCGGTTTCCATGGTTTCACTCATGCCGCTTCAGGGATGGCTGCAACTTCCGGCCATTCGAAAGCCGAAAGTTCCCTGATGACTTCGGCAGGCTGCATTGATCTGATGATACGCGAACGCAAATCCGCGCCGCCCGGACGACCGGCCAGATACCAACCGAGATGTTTGCGCATACATTTGATCCCGACAGCTTCACCGTAACAATCCAGCGTTGACTCGTAATGTTCAATCACAAGATCACCCAGCACCGTCCCGACCGGCTCATACCCCGCAGACAGCCCTTGCAGTTCTTTTGCAATCGCCCCCACACTCCAGGGTGCGCCGTAAGACCCGCGACCTATCATGACACCTGCTGCGCCTGAGAATGCTATTGCGCGGCGAGCATCCGCAGTTGAACAAATGTCCCCGTTGACAAG
>CALFWP010000200.1 GCA_937927905.1 uncultured Neomegalonema sp. | reverse complement strand
GAACCAAAACCCCTTACGCGCCCTCGATCAGTTCGATTTGACTGACGACTACCTGCGCCTGGCGAGCGGAGGCGATATCAATCAGTTTGCCGTCAAGGACGGCCGCCCCTTGTCCGGCCTTTTCCGCTTCAGCCATGGCATCGAGTATGGCACGCGCTTTTGCGACAATCTCCGGTGCGGGTGTAAAGACCTCATTGGCGATGGCGACTTGCTTGGGGTGGATGGCCCATTTCCCGACACAGCCCAGAATCGCAGAGCGGCGGGCCTGTGCGCGATAGGCATCATCGTCGGAAAAATCACCGAACGGACCATCCACCGGCAGAATGCCATGTTGACGGCAGGCGGCAACCATACGGACAATGGGATAATGCCAGGGATCGGACGGGAACAGCGCGCGCTCTGACCCGGGCTCTCCGTCTGCAAGCATGTCATAGCCTGCTTGCGTGCCGCCGATGCCGGTGACTTGCATGCCCATGGACGCAGCGTAATCGGCAACCCCGAAGCTCATGGATTGCAAACGCGGTGTTGAGGCGGCGATTTCATCAATATTTTGCGCACCTGCTGCGGTTTCGATGATGATTTCAAATCCGATCGGCTTTGTCCGGCCTTTGGCGCGCTCGATAGCTGTGACAAGCGCGTCCACAGCATAAAGATCTTTGCCGTTACCGACTTTCGGAATCATGATCAGGTCAACACGGTTTCCCGCATTTTCCAGCAGTTCGACCACATCGGCATACCAGTATTCGGTATCCAGTCCGTTGATACGAACCGAAAGGGATTTTTTACCCCAATCTATATCGTTTACCGCTTCAATAATGTTTTTCCGCGCCTGGGGCTTGTCATTGGGCGCAACCGAGTCTTCAAGGTCCAGATTGACAACATCAGCGGCGGATGCGGCGGCCTTTTCAAAAATCGCCGGGCGTGAGCCGGGGGCAAAAAGCTGGCAACGGTTCGGGCGCGCTACAGGCGCCGGTTGGATCAGGAATGACATGATATGCTCCGCTGAGAAAACAATTGCACTGCGTTTGCGGTGCAGCACCGCTTGTGTCAAGGGACCGGAGGACTCAATACAACCTTATAATGGCACCGGAGCGGGCATTCCGGTTCCCCTGATGTGTCTGCCGTTTCAATTCAAACAGCAGACACATATTACACTCAGTAATGATCAGGGCCGCACTTCTTGCGGACATGTATAGTGTAGACAAAAGGTGGTACCTATGGCGGAACTGTCGTTTTACCCGGTACTGAATTTACGCGCCAAATCCGGTAATCCACCTTTTGTCACGTATGATACGCAGCGGGTAAGGTATTCCGTCGTTGCCATATTCATTTTTTGTTAATTTTTTCGAATTGGTAAAAGTAAAGATTAAAAATATGAATTTTTCAATCGATTAACCGTTTTTGCTTATGCAGAAACCATGTGCGCGGGCAAATCAATCATATATTTTCTGTTGTGTTTGACTGTGCTGTTGCCGGGCATCGCAGTTGCCGGAGAGCAAAACGGCACGCTCAAGCTGGAAAACGGCGCACAGATGACCTGGTCATTGACCGAAGAGGAGGTCAAACCGGCGCTTGGTATTGCTTTACCTGCAACACTGGAATGGAAAAATAACGCGCCTGATTTTCCGGTAAAAATTGATTTATCAACAAATTATGCGGCTTTTATCGAGCAATGGGAGCTTTCGCTTTACCGTGAGAGCGATACCCGCCGGAAGCACCCAATCCGGCAATGGCGCCGTCCGGCCGCCGCATTTGATGCCGGTGTTATCTGGGATGGGGAGATTGAGGCGGGACCGCCACTTAGACCCGGTGAAACGGTTGTGGCGCTGCTTCGGGTCCGCGATGTCGCCGGCAATGTGGATGAGGCAGAGCCGCAAACGATGCTTATTGCGCGATATCTTATGTCAAGACAGCGCAAAAGCTATGATGCGGAAACCAGGGCGCGCCGCTTGGCGGTTGCCTCCGGTGCCGTCCCGGCCAAACAAACCATTCCGGTTGCCGGACAGCTGCTGACCGTAACAATTAAAGATATGCCGGAAAACAGTACGCAGATGCACATTTCCGGTCTGGCTATGGACAGGACCGGCAAGACCCGCTGGCGTATGAAACAGGTCATGCCGCCGGGATCATATGACCTGAAGGCTCAGACTTCGCGGACAATCCTGAAAGGGGTTAAGCTGTTTCCTGTGGGTAACTTCAAAGTTGACGTGCCTGATGGAGACGATTTTTACGTCACTGTTAAAGGGACAGGCCGGCTTAAACGCGCCCCTCTTTACGAAACCTCGCCCGGGTTAAAGCGCGACGGCCTGATTTCAGGCAATCAGGCCGTCCGGCTGACACTCTGGTCGGAAGAGGATGCCCACGGACGCAAGGCGCTGGCCCTTGCCGATCCGGGCGCGCAGGTTGCGCTTTACAAAAACGAGCGCAATCGCAGCATCCTCCGGGTCAATCCGGCTCCGAGAACAGTGCCATGGGGCGGCAAGCAAAGACCGAGAAAAATACTCGAACCTGAAAAAGTCAGATTGCGGTATCCGGTGTCCGTTATCCGTGAGGAACCTGTTATAGCATTGCCGCATACGGATGTTGTGGATGACCGTTTTTTTGTGTCGTTGCGCAGTGCGCAAACATCCTCCGAGTATCTTAAGCGGGGTGTGGATTACGATCTGAATCCGAGCCAGGGGTACCTGGCGCTTACGGATGCGGGACGCGGGATGATCACGCACTATAATGAAAATGCAGGAGAGCAGACCACGCTTGAAGTGGCGTATATGGTACATTCTTCTCTTGCAGGTATGACAATTACCCGTCCCGGATATGGTGTCACAACACTGGATGATAACGGATTTTCGGGCATTAAAAGGTACAGGGGCCAAGGTTTCAGCAAGCCTGTTTCCGATTCAAAATCAACCGGTTCCGAGGAATCGAACACCAAAAGTTGGCTGCAAAGGACTTTCGGGTGGTTGTGGTGAAAGATATTCTGACCGCGTGCATCACGGTGTAGGGCTTGGTTGTGCAGGGCTTACAATACAGTTGTAGGGCGGGCTTCTGAATGAGGCCTAAGACCGGGCTGTATTCCAAAACGGAAATATGCTTTTTAACCTCTAATAATAGCAGGGATAAGCGCTCATGCGGTTTTTGGCTTGGATTTTTCTGACCTTCACAGTGGTTGCCGTGATTTTTGACTGGCTCTTGATGACCGAAGGCGGTGATTTCATTTTGCGTCCGCTTGGGCAGTTGTTGAGTGATATCTTCGGTACCGGGACAGTCACGCTGATCCAATCGTCCATAGAGCGTCATGTTTCGGCTGAGGGCATTTTCGAGCCGTTTATATTGCCTTTGTTGATCAGTCCGGCAGGAATTGTCTTTGGCCTTGCCTTTCTGTTCTTCCATGTTATGGCGGCCGTGTTTTCCCGTCCGAAACAGTATTTAAATCTCGAGCCGCTATGAAACTTGACCCGATAGAAGACGCCGTTGCCGCGATTGCCGCCGGTGAATGCATTATTGTCGTGGATGATGCGGACCGTGAGAACGAGGGCGATCTTGTTATGGCCGCGTCAAAGGCTGACAAAGAGGCAATGGCGTTTGTTATCAAGGCAGGCGGGCTTGTTTGTGCGCCGGTTACAGCTGCAGAAGCACGTCGTTTGAAGCTGGAACCGATGGCCCGTGAAAATGATGCACCGCTGGCCACGGCTTTTACGGTTTCGGTCGATTACAAAGAAGGACTGACAACCGGTATTAATGCGAATGAACGTGCAGCGACCGTGCGCGCCCTTGCGAACGGAAATGTCGCTGCAGAAGATTTTGTGCGCCCCGGGCATATTTTTCCGCTGGTGGCAAAGGACGGGGGCGTTTTGATCCGCTCCGGCCACACAGAGGCGGCGGTTGACCTGGCACGGATGGCGGGTGAGCCACCCGCCGGTCTGATCTGCGAGATACTCGGTCCGGACGGCGATGCGCTGATCGGTGACGGGCTGATGGGGTTTGCGGAAGAGCATAACCTCAAGGTTATCTCGATAGCGGATCTGATTGCATACCGCCAGCAACGGGAAAAACTGGTGATCCGTGAAGCAAGTTTTGAGTTAATGACGGAAATTGGTCCGGCTACGGCGCATGTCTATTCGACGCCTTTTGATGAGGCACATCATATTGCACTGGTCTACGGCAATATCGAAGACAGCTCCGGTGTTCTGACGCGCCTGCACCGTCAAACGCCGATAGAGGATGTGTTCGGAGGAAGCAGCAGCACAATCAACCGTTCGCTTGAGGCAATTAAAGGGGCCGGCCACGGCGTCATTGTGTATCTGCGTGAAGGCGCGGTTGGTGTCACCGCACAGCGTCCGGAATGGGAAGAGGGTGAGGGTATTGAAAGCAGCGCCACCCGTATGGAAGCATGGCGCGAAGTCGGGCTTGGTGCGCAAATCCTGCGCGATCTCGGCGTCAAATCAATCGCTCTGCTTGCATCTCAGGAGCGCGATTATATCGGTCTTTCCGGGTTCGGTCTTGAAATTACCGGTACAGAAATCATTGAATAAATCAGGGCTTTTCCGGAACGTAACCGGGAATACAAACCGTTACAGGCGCAGGGTGTTTTATTCTGCGCCCCTTGCCTTCAGAAAATAATCTGCATCATACCGATCAGAACAACCAGGAACAGGATTGTCATAATTCCGCCTGCCTTGATGAAATCAGGTACGGAATATCCGCCCGGCCCCATAATCAGAGCGTTCACCTGATGGGTCGGGATCAGGAATGAGTTTGACGTTGCCAATGCGACGGTCAGGGCAAACACAGCCGGATCCGCGCCTGCTCCGATTGCGATATTGACCGCGAGAGGGACCAGAAGCACAGTCGCCCCGACATTCGACATGACGAGAGTGAAAGCTGTTGCCAGTACCGCAAGCGCAAGCTGGATCACCCATATTGACGTGTCGCCCAGGGCGGCCAGTACATTTTCCGCAATCCATGCAGCAGCACCGCTTGTTTCTACGGCCGCGCCGAGGGGAATCAGGCTGGCCAATAGAAAAACCGTTTTCCAACTGACCGCTCGATAGGCCTCTTCCGCATCCAAAACGCCGGATAGGATCATACCCGTTGCTCCGACCAGCAAGGCCACAGACAGGCGCAGGTCGGTGAACAGCACAAGTCCTAAGGCCAGCAAAAAGAAAGTAAGCGCGTATAAAACCTTATTGGTGCGCATTTCTTCCGTTGGGTAAGAACTGGTCACAACCGCGAGGTGCTGTGTCTGGTCAAAATGCGCAAGACTTTCCCAGTCTGTGTAGATAATGGCCGTGTCACCGGGTTCAAACGGGACACTGCGGACATCCTCGCCAACGGTGCGAGTCCCATCTTTGCGGACAATGGCCAGCATACAAATGCCATAGCCGCTGCGCAGTCTGAACGTGCGGGAGGTTTCATCAACCAGACGGGAGGTTGGCGGTATCACAATCTCCGCAAGGCCCGAATGCAGCGGTGATAACACTTCGGAAAATTTGCTGATCGGGCGGATGCCGAGGCCGTAATTCTTTGCAAAGGTAACCAGTGCTTCACGGACACCGATGACGGCGAGGTAATCTCTGGCCTCGATCTTGAGATTCAGCGGCAGATCACCTGCGCCCATCCGCATCTGTGATCCATGGAGCAGGGCAACAGTACGCACACTGTTTTGGGTCTCAAAATCATCCAGTTCTTTACCGACCAGCGCACTGCCTCTGGGTACATAAATCTCGAAGACCGCAAAATCGAGGTCATAGGTATCGCGGTAATATGTGAAGGCACCGCCGGTTTTTTCCTGATTTTCAGGGCTTTTGGGCAGAACATAGCGGCCCATTAGAACAAAATATGTGATACCGGTCAGAACCAGGGCAATACCTATGGGCATGGTCGAGAACAGACCGAAACTTTCCATCTGATTATCTGCCGGTAGCTGTGCATTCGAATTGGCGATCAGATCGTTGAGCAGGATCAGCGGACTTGATCCCACCATGGTCAGTGTGCCGCCAAGGATCGCACAAAATCCCATTGGCATCAGCAAACGCGAGACCGGAATTTCCGCCCGCGCCGATATCCTGCTGACAACCGGCAGAAATAGTGCTGCCGCTCCGACATTTTGCATAAATCCGGAAATTGTGCCGACCGTACCGGAAACCAGTGGGATAATCCGCCGCTCGGTCGTGCCGCCGAACCGAAGGATGGTCCGTGCCGCCGCATTCATGGCACCGGTTTTGTCGAGACCCGCTCCGATGATCATGACAGCGATGATGGACATAACCGCGTTGGATGAAAATCCGGCAAAAAGGTTGTTGATATCAACCAGAGAGCCACTGATCCCCATCAGTGGGGCGAATAAACCGGTCAGCCCGAGCATGACCATGATTGTAATTGCCGCAACATCTATGGGCACGATTTCAAATGTAAAGAGGTAGACTGTCAGCAGCAGAATGCCCATCACCCAAGAGATTTCAGGGTTGGGTGCAATGTTGGCAAGGGATAACCCCGCGAACAACATAAGTGCAGCGGCGAGTGTAAGGATCGTCAGACGTTTCTTATTAATTTTTCCCGCGCTCCTGCCGCATGGTAAGATCAAGCACAATAATAAAGACCGGTCGCCTCACATATAAAGACTCAGGCAGGTGCTTATGGCGCAACGCTATAGCGTTATAGCAGTACCGGACAAGGGTTGGACTCAGATAACTTTGAGTATTGGTACCTGAAGAATGCCGGAGTGGTGTAAGTATTTACCCCAGTTTGAAGATTGTACACTGAAACGCCACCGGTTTGTGCGGCATTTGTATATGTATTACGCGTCTTATATTCACAGGCTGGATACACTGATCCGTTTTTACGGTCTAAACTCGGTTCGTCGATCAGCATGATTGCTATTAACTTCATAAAAACGGCCTGCCCATGATCAGGCAGGCCATATCAGATCAACATATGTGGTATGCTGCCGGTTTAGCCGCGTTCGACACACATTGCGACACCCATGCCGCCACCGATGCAAAGGGTTGCAAGGCCCTTTTTCGCGTCACGGCGCTGCATTTCGAACAACAGCGTGTTGAGAATGCGGGCACCTGACGCTCCGATAGGATGACCGATGGCGATTGCGCCGCCATTGACATTCACTTTATCGGTATCCCATCCCAGCTCTTTATTCACAGCACAGGCTTGGGCGGCAAAAGCTTCGTTGGCTTCGATGAGGTCCAGATCTTCTTTTTTCCAACCAGCTTTTTCCAGGGCCTTTTGCGAGGCGGAGATCGGACCGGCCCCCATGATCGCCGGATCAAGGCCGGTGCTGGCCCAGCTTTTGATGGTGGCCATGGGTTTCAGGCCGCGCTTGTCGGCTTCTTCTTTACTCATCAGAACAACAGCAGCCGCTCCGTCGTTGATGCCGGAGGCATTGCCGGCGGTGACAGTGCCATCCTCTTTTTTGAAAACAGCGCGCAATTTGCCGAGGCTTTCGGCCGTTACGCCCTCTTTGATATATTCATCCGCATCAACGATGGTATCCCCCTTGCGGCCCTTAATGGTCACAGGAACGATTTCATCTTTGAATTTACCGGCTTTTTGTGCGGCCTCGGCTTTGTTCTGTGACGCGGCGGCAAATGCATCCTGTGTATCGCGGGTAATCTGCCATTTTTCGGCGACATTTTCCGCTGTAACGCCCATGTGATACCCGTGGAACGTATCCATCAGGCCATCGGACAGCATGGTGTCCATCATCTTTGTGTCACCCATCTTGGTGCCGTTACGCAGATGCATGACATGCGGTGCCTGGGACATGCTTTCCTGTCCGCCGCAAACCATGATGGTATTGTCACCCATCGCGATATGCTGATAGCCGAGTGCTACAGCGCGAAGGCCGGATCCGCAAAGCTGGTTCATGCCCCAGGCCGGTGTCTCATCGCCGCATCCCGCATTTCGCGCGGCTTTACGGGCCGGGTTTTGTCCGGCACCCGCGTTGAGAATCTGTCCCATGATAACTTCGTCAACGTCCTTGCCGTCGATACCGGCGCGTTCCAAAGCGCCACGGATTGCCACTTCGCCGAGGTAATCGGCACTCACACCGGACAGCGAGCCATTGAAAGAGCCTACAGGTGTGCGCGCGGCGGATACGATAACAACTTCAGTCATGTCTATCTTCCTTTTACGCGATCAGATGAAGTATTGTCCGCCATTGGCGGTAAGCGTTGAACCGGTTATGAAGCTTGCATCATCGGAGACGAGAAAAGACACACAGCGTGCAATCTCTTCCGGCTCTCCCAGACGCCCGACCGGTATATGCGGCAGGATATGTTTATCGAGAACGTCCTGCGCAATGGCGCGAACCATTTCGGTGCCGATATATCCCGGGCAAACCGCGTTCACAGTGATCCCCTTGCGGGCACCTTCCTGGGCCAGTGCTTTTGTGAAGCCGAGGTCGCCGGCTTTTGCTGCGGAATAGTTCGCCTGTCCCGCCTGTCCTTTTTGGCCATTGATCGAAGAAATGTTGACGATGCGGCCGAAACCGCGTTCGCGCATGCCTTCCCAGACATTGCGCGTCATGTTGAACAGGCCGTTCAGGTTGGTGTTGATCACCGCCTGCCATTGCTCAAGGCTCATTTTATGGAATGCGCCGTCCTTGGTGATGCCAGCATTGTTGATCAGGATTTCAACAGGCCCGAGGTCAGCTTCAACTTGTTTGATGCCGGCAGCACAGGCATCAAAGTCGGCCACATCCCACTTGTAAACCGGAATGCCGGTTTCTTCCTTGAATGCATTCGCGGCATCATCATTTCCTGCATAACTGGCAGCGACAGTATACCCTTGCGCCTTCAACGCCGTGCTGATTGCAGCACCAATACCCCGTGTTCCGCCGGTGACAATCGCTACCCTCGACATAAACTAAGCTCCTTGCTTGATTTTGAGCAATAATATTACGCGCGCACTTGCGCGATCACTATCGCCGTAGCAAAGTAAATGTTGCGCTGCAATATTATTCGCACTTTTAGGCGGGATTCTAATGCACGAAAAGATCGTAATTTTTCAAATTACGATTATAAGGAACGTAGATGTAGCATTACCGGATATGGAAAGTGATTTGATCGTTGGTATTTAGGCGGATTTTTCAACTGAAACCGTTGTAAAAGCGAGATCAATCGCTTTTTGTAATTCCGCGCGGTGCGAAACGTCCGGTTTTGACTGCTCACAATCTAACGCAAGCGCAGCCAGTCTTGTAAATCCGAGCGCGCGGCTTGAACCCTTGATCCCGTGCGCAGCCATGCGCCAACTTTCAGAGTCGCCGCTGGATAATGCTTCGTCGAGCTGATCCATGTAGACGGGAATCTGATCGAAAAACAGCATGAAAAGTTCCTTTTGCAACTCTTCATTGCCCATCGTATGGCGGTCTAGAGCCTCACGATCAAAAATAACGTCTTCGATGTCAGCGTTTATCGCCATGTTGCTCTGTCTTCCCTCAACTGCGAAGGTAGGGTACGGCCAACGCGTTGCTAAAGAATGAGCGTATACGGAAAAAAGTTCCTGTCAGTTTTTATTTACGATAAGCGGCCCTAAATCTGTATAAAATTAAGTACATCATCTTTTGGTTGAGTTCAAATTACTGCTGTTTCAAGAAATTTACGACCCTCCGCAATGCGCTCATACCCGAAAGACGACAGGTCAATACTGCGGTATTCACCGTGGATAATCCACTCCGCGACCCCGCGCCCCATAGCAGGGGATTGCTGGAAACCGTGCCCTGAAAACCCGTTCACGAAGATAAAGTTTTCAACTTCCGTATGCGGGCCGATTACCGCATTTTGATCCAGTACGTTGAATGCATAATGCCCGGCCCATGAATTGACGAGCTTTATGGCTTCAAATTGCGGAATACGGTTGGCAATTGCGGGCCATGCTTTTTCTTCCCAGATTGAGTGATCCTGTTCAAAATCGTCGTAATCCACGGCCGGGTCTTCAAAAGGCGGGCAGCCAGCAAGATAATACTGACCGTCTGTCCTCATATGCACGCCGCAAGGATCTATTGTCAGCGGCAGGTCACGATCCAGCGGTTTTTCGGCATCGAATATAAAGGTGTAGCGCTTCCGGGGTTCGATCGGGATTTCGATACCGGCCATACGTGATGTCAGAACAGCACGTGGTCCGGAGCAATTTATCACGGTCCCGCAGGTGATCACCTCGCCCGTCGCAAGAGTTACGTTTTCGACCCGGGTGCCGGAGGCATTTTTGCTCATGGCGGTGACTTCATTGGTCAGGTATTCAGTGCCCCGCTCCCGTGCAGAGCGCTTCCACCAATCGAAAAGCGTATTGCCATCGAAATACCCTTCATCAATCAGATTGTGATTGGCTCCGACAATGTCATCGAGCATGTAGAACGGATAGTCGCGGGCAATATCTTCGCGGCTCATATACTTTGTGCCGGAACCGAGCGCCTGTTGCACAGCCTGGGCTTCCTTGAGGGTCTGCGCAAATTCTTCCGTGTCCGCCAGATACATATAGCCGTAGCTTTGCAAGACAACATCGGGCACGCGGTCGTCATTTCCCATAAAAGTGCGGAAATTTTTGATATATTCTGCGCCGAATTGCGAAATGCGTACATTGATTCCGTTTGAAAACTGCTGGCGGATGCAGCTGTTGGTGCAGGCTGTGGAGCTGTTCTCATAAGTCGGATTGCGCTCCACGACCAGAACAGTGCCGTCAAAACCGGGGTTATCGGTCAGCCACCATGCGACCGAAGACCCGTACATTGCTCCACCGACAATGATAACATCATAGGAGGTTCGCTTCGGGGCCTGAAAAGAAATACCGGTGGTCATAGTGCTGTCCTTCAAAAACTATGGGCACAGTTTTCACTATCCTTTGCATCTTGCAATATCCGAAAATCTCCGCAGACAATTATAAGCGCGCCGTGCGATGCTTTGTTCCCGTGAAATGATGCTTCAGTTCACACTGTAAGATAACAAAATAACTCTCGATCATTCGTCTTTGTTACAATCATTCTAAATGGCGGAAATGTACGCGCAACCCTTGCGGTAGGCATTTTCAAGGATAACAATACCAATTCAACATACTATTGCGGAGGCGCACCTATGTCCGATCGTATTGATTCTGATCCTCAGGAAACAGAAGAATGGAAGGATGCGATTGAAACGGTCATAGCCTTTGAAGGATCAGGCCGCGCCGATGATCTGTTGGACGCGGCGGTCGGCGTTGCGCGCAGGAACGGTGCGCATGTGCCCTTTGCCCGCAACACGGCATATGTGAATACCGTATCTGCGGTATCCCAGCCGCAGCACCCGGGTGAAAAATCGCTGGAACGCCGCATCCGCGCGGCTATCCGCTGGAATGCGGCAATGATCGTCCTCAAAGCCAATAAGGAAAGCTCTGAACTGGGCGGCCATATCGCGAGTTTCCAATCCGCCGCGACACTTTACGATACCGGCTTTATGCATTTCTGGAATGCCGAGCATGACGGGCATGGCGGTGATCTGGTTTTCATTCAGGGCCATTCATCTCCTGGGATTTATGCGCGTTCTTTTCTTGAGGGTCGTCTGACAGAAGAACAGATCCTGAATTTCCGGCAGGAGGCGGACGGTAAAGGCATCAGCTCTTATCCTCACCCCTGGCTGATGCCGGATTACTGGCAGTTTCCGACCGTTTCCATGGGGCTTGGCCCGCTTATGGCGATTTATCAGGCGCGGTTTCTGAAATATCTGCAGGGGCGCGGCCTGGCGGAAACCGCAAACCGCCATGTCTGGGCATTCATGGGCGACGGGGAAATGGACGAGCCGGAATCGCTAGGTGCGATTTCACTGGCCGGACGGGAGAAACTCGACAACCTGATTTTTGTCATCAACTGCAATCTGCAACGCCTTGACGGTCCGGTTCGCGGCAACGGTAAGATCGTGCAGGAGCTTGAGGGCGGTTTCAGAGGTGCGGGCTGGAACGTCGTCAAATGCCTCTGGGGAACCGGCTGGGATGAGCTGCTGGCCAAAGATTCCAGCGGCAAGCTGCGTCAGCTGATGGAAGAATGCGTTGACGGCGAATATCAGGATTTCAAATCCAAGGACGGCGCTTATATCAAAAAGAATTTCTTTGGCCGGTATCCTGAAACCGCCGCCATGGTTGCCGATTGGGATGATGCGAAAATATGGAAGCTGACGCGTGGTGGTCATGATGCCCGCAAAGTTTTTGCCGCGTATCAGGCTGCCGTCAATCACACAGGACAACCTACCCTGATCCTTGCCAAAACCGTCAAGGGATACGGCATGGGTAAGGCGGGTGAGGCCCAGAACATAACCCATCAGCAAAAGAAGATGGGCATAGATGACCTGCAACAGTTCCATGACCGCTTTGCCCTTGATCTGAGCCGTAAGGATATCGAAGACCTCAAACTGATCAGGTTTGAAAAGGACAGCCCCGAGGATCAATACCTGCACGCGCGCCGCAAAGCGCTGGGCGGGTATCTGCCGAACCGCCGTGTAAAGGCCGATGAAACCCTAGAGGTTCCGCCGCTGGAAAAATTCGGCGCGCTGCTGAAATCATCCGGTGATCGCGAAATTTCTACAACCATGGCTTTTGTCCGCGCACTCAATACGTTGTTGCGTGACAAGACCATCGGCAAGCGGGTGGTTCCTATTGTTCCCGATGAAAGCCGCACCTTTGGCATGGAAGGCATGTTCCGGCAATTCGGAATTTTCTCGCAGGTCGGACAGCTCTATAAACCCGAGGATGCCGACCAGCTGATGTACTATAAGGAAAGTACCGACGGCCAGATGCTCCAGGAGGGCATTAACGAGGCCGGCGCGATGGCCAGCTGGATTGCGGCGGCAACCTCTTACTCGACTTCCAATGTGCCGATGATCCCGTTTTACATCTATTATTCGATGTTCGGATTCCAGCGGATCGGTGATCTGGCCTGGGCTGCCGGTGATATGCGGGCACGCG
>CALFWP010000199.1 GCA_937927905.1 uncultured Neomegalonema sp. | reverse complement strand
CTCAGTAAGTTGCTTTTCTGCTTGGTAAACCAAGGAATCAGCCTGGTTTTTGCGATCGATCGCTTCACGGCGTTCTTTATCCGCACTAGCATTCGATTCTGCCTCTTGTACCATGCGATCTACTTCATCATCAGGAAGAGTAGATGCTCCAGTAATACTAATCGACTGTTCCTTGAATTTCGGCACGAAGCTGTTCATCTTCTGGGTCAGTCCCTTGTCCCAGACCTCGAACGAGCCGCCGTATTCCTCTTTCCAATCCGGTTGAGGTAGATCAGCACGTTTAGCCGACGCTCGACTTGCATGGGCCCATGCAGGTTGAAATCGGCGTGGATCAGTTTTTTAACCGCCAAATACCGAATTCGCCTTTGGCGGGTCTAATTTTTGTCTTGTTCTCTTGAGGCAATAGAAGTTCAAGTGTGGAAATGTAAATTTTTTAACTCTGGCCGGGAATTGAGGTAAGGATGTTCTCAAAAAGCAAAATCACTACGCCAATCGATGCTGATGACAAGACTGCGAAACAGAACAGTCCGGTTCCTGCAACAGATGGCGCTTCATCCGGCAATACTTCGTCACCACAAACAAATTCACGGCCAAGGACAGCATCTGTGAGCAGCGGACCATCATTGATATCGTCAGATTTGAAAATCATCGGAAACATGCTGACCGAAGGCGATTTGCAGATTGAGGGAACAATAGAGGGCGATATACGAGCCAATCTTGTAACAATCGGCGAAAGCGCTCTGATCCGCGGGGAAGTCGTGGCGGACGAGCTGATCGTGAATGGCCATGTTATCGGACGGATTCGCGCTTTGAAAGTAAGGCTAAGTGCGTCAAGTAGAGTTGAAGGTGATATTCTTCATAAAACAATCGCGATTGAAGCCGGTGCAGAGTTCGAAGGCTTTGTTAATCGCAAAGACGACCCGATCAATGACACTGTCAAACAAAATCCGACTACCGCGAAGCCGGTCAGCTCTGCAGTTATCACAGACACGAAAGATACTAAACCTGCAGCTAAACCGGGCACGCCGGACGCAAAATCCTGATAACACGGCCATAAAATCGAGCGTATCCGCAAACCTATGGATGCGCTCATTATTATCAGACAGCCCTTGTCCTAAAAAATCGTATTAGATGGAGGGCCGGATATCGTCGTAGACTCGAATGTTTGTCCCGGATAAGCCGGTGCATCATAAGTCGGCGCACCGTAACCTGATCGAAGATCCGGAATTCCAAAAGATGTAATCGGATTCTGCGCGATTGGCGCGCCAATGTGTTGTTCAATCGGTTTTTCACCCGGCAGGGCAGCAACTCCATCGCCGATAACCAATGACAGCGGAATATCCGCATCATGTTCAGGTGAAAATGGCACTGCAGTATCAGATTTATAGATAAGCCGTCCGTCCGGGCCTTCCAGTCGAGCGGACAATGCCGGACGGAACAAGTTTCTAAGATCAGCAGACCTGAGGCGCAGTTCATACGGCCACGGCAGCACACCACTGCGGGTATATATACGTTCGGCCAGTCCGTTGCCCTGATTGACGGTTTGCGCATCAAAGACCCGGATCGTCAGTCGCGAATCCGGAGGAAAACCACCATCTCCGGTTTTTGCAAAGGCAACGCCGCGCAAAACAATATCTTGTCCCGGTGCAGGTGCCGTAGATTGAGGAAGGGATGTATTAATCTGATCTGGCGGCGGTAATAAGCGGGTATTTGAAATGGATACCGGGTCGCTGACAGTACGTGAGCATGACATTATGATCAGTAACAACGTTCCAATGGCGGCTTGAGCGCCGGTTCGTTTTAGCATTTTATTCTCCGGCATGGGCATTTCCCACGCTGATACGTGTTTTATGGCCGGAAGAAAAAGCGTATCCGCCGGAGAGGTTTTTCCGGCGTCTATGCCGTTACTTCTGACATTTTGTGTCAGAGAGTACCGCAATTTCGTGAAAAGTGAATTTGCGTTTGTTATAATTAGGCTACAATGCGATTTTCACGGGAAAATGTGTTCAAAAAACCCTCATAGATATGACCGATCGGCAACATGGCGCCGTTCTCTTCAAATCCGTCCCGGGCAAGCATTTTACGCATTTTTTCCACGATGTTTCTGCGCTGCTCGGCGGTGATAATCAGCCTGTGGACACAGATCGGTGTTATACGGCTCTGTCTTGACGGAGTTGAGAGCGCATCGTCTGTCGCAGTGACAATCGCTTCATCAGGGATGAGGCGCTGCAGGCGCTTTAACGCGTCTTTCGGAAGGTCGAATACATGGATCATAGTCGAACGTACCTTATGCTGTAAGTATTTAAAATACTTGATAAATCCGGCCCCAGATCCAGTTAAGCCCTAAAACGTTACGCACAACTGAATCCGTTGCTGAACCGCACTTAAATCTGTTTACAATGGTGTCTAATCGACAGCGTATGTAAATTCCCCAGTGCCGGAAAATGTAAAATAATGCAGCTTTGTTTCTTAATTGCACATCGGTATCGTCCACATGGAACAGGGACAAACAAAGCGAGTCGCAGCAATGGCCGGTAGCGTCAATAAAGTCATTCTAATCGGTAACCTCGGAAGGGACCCTGAAATACGGACGTTCCAGAACGGTGGTAAAGTTTGTAACCTTGCCGTAGCGACTTCTGAAAATTGGAAAGACAAACAAAGCGGTGAACGTAAAGAACGCACGGAATGGCACCGTGTTGCTATATTCAACGAAGGTCTCGTTCGCATTGCCGAGCAGTATTTACGTAAAGGATCAAAGGTTTACCTTGAGGGCCAACTTGAAACCCGTAAATGGACCGATCAGCAGGGCATCGAAAAATACACTACTGAGATTACCTTGCGCCCGTATCGCGGGGAACTGACAATGCTGGATGGACGCGGCGAAGGTGGAAGCGGAAGCGGTGGAGGTTATGGTTCCGGTGGTGGCGGCGGGTATGATAACAATGGCGGCCCGTCTTACGGCGGCGGCGGATTTTCAAGCGGCGGCAGCAATTTCAATAACGATCTGGATGATGAAATTCCGTTCTGAATATCCGAAGCTGTTGCGTTTGAACGCGGCTTGATCACAGGCTGTTGCACATGGAACAGAATATGAGCCGTGCTGTTGACGCTTGACGAATATAACGCCTTTTGCGCTTCATTGCCGCACAGTACGCATGTTGTGCAATGGGGTGGCGCTCATGTGTGGAAAGTCGGCGGTAAAGTTTTTGCCGTTGGCGGCTGGACCGATAAAAACATGCCTACCGGTGTAACATTCAAAGTGTCGGAAATTGCATATGAAATCTGGCATACAAAACCGGGCTGCCGCCCTGCTCCCTATCTGGCCTCACGCGGTTTGAAATGGATTCAACGCATCACTGACGAGTCTATGGATGATGAAACCCTGAAGGACTTCCTGCGTGAAAGTTACAGGCTGATTTCTTGGAAATTGAATAAAAAATTGCAAAGAGAGTTGGGACTGAATCAGCAGAGTAACAACTTGAATGACTGAGTTAAAATGGGAAAACGGTGTTCCGGTTTCCGGCCGGTTTAATGACCCGTATTATTCGCGAGCGGACGGCCTGGCGGAAACCCGCCATGTTTTTCTTGATGGCAATAACTTACCGGCACGCTGGTCACATCTTCAGGCATTTCACATCGCAGAACTCGGATTTGGTACAGGATTGAATTTTTGCGCGACCTGGCAAGCGTGGGAGACATCGAAAACCCAAGGACAGCTTCATTTTACATCTTTCGAACTCTATCCGCTTGAAGCTGACGAAATTGACCGTGCACTGACGGCATGGCCGGAGCTCTACGATTACCGTTTGCGGCTTGTTGATGCTTGGACGCCCAAAGGCGGTATCATGACATTCGGTCCGGTAACATTAGAGGTTGTCACCGGTGATGTGCGCAAAACGCTTCCCGATTGGAATGGCAAGGCCGATGCCTGGTTTCTTGACGGCTTTGCGCCTGCGCGCAATCCGCAAATGTGGGAAGACAGCGTATTGCAAGGTGTCAGTAAGGCTTCCTCTACCGGTGCCAGTTTTGCCACTTACACTGTCGCAGGGTTTGTCCGGCGCGCACTTACGACCGCCGGCTTTAAACTCGAAAAGCGTGCAGGTTTCGGTAGAAAGCGTGAAATGCTAACAGGAAGATTGAATATTTGTGATTTATTAGCAGACGGCGTATAATCTTTATTAACAGACCTCGCTGAAGATGTTGTTAACCATAAGAATGAGGATTGCCCATGCTGACTGCCTCAATCATTATAACCGCGTTTTCTATGCTGGCACTCTACAAGGCGGTTACAATCGTTCCGCAGGGAGAACAATGGACTGTCGAGCGCTTCGGCAAATATACTGGGACTCTCCCTTCCGGCCTGCATTTCCTGATCCCATTTGTCGACCGGATCGGCCAGCGCATCAATATGATGGAACGCCTGCTTGAAATCGACAAAATGGAAGTGATCACTAAGGACAACGCCATCGTTCGCGCGGATGCGGTCACCTTTTATCAGGTCACAAATGCCGCCCGTGCTGCATATGAGGTGCTGGAACTTGAACGCGCGATTATCAATCTGACGATCACTAATATCCGCAGTATGATCGGTGCGATGGCGCTAGATGAGGTTTTGTCCGATCGTGAAAAAATCAACGTAAAATTACTTCAGGCCATTGATGAGGCGACCCATGCCTGGGGTGTAAAGGCCACCCGTGTTGAAATCCGTGATCTGATACCTCCTGCAGATGTTTCTGCTGCTATGGCGAAGCAAATCAAGGCGGAACGGGAAAAGCGGGCAGAAATTTTTGAAGCAGAGGGTGCAAAACGCTCAGCAGTTCTTCGGGCAGAAGGTCAGAAAGAAGCCGCCTTTCTAAAGGCCGAAGCCCGTGAGCGGGAAGCCGAAGCGGAGGCCAATGCAACGGCAATGGTTTCCAAAGCAATTTCCGAAGGCGACACCCGCGCAACCCAATATTTCATTGCGCAGAAATATACGGATTCTTTACGCGATATCGCCGCCTCTCATAATTCAAAACTGATTATGATGCCCCTGGAAACCAGTAACCTTGTGGGCAGTATAGCCGGTGTTGCGGAATTACTGAAGGGCTTCAATCCTGATCAAACGCCTTCTTCGCCGCATGACGATAACCCGAACCCGTTTGTGCGTTTGGTTGATCAGTAACTTAATATTATGAAACGGTTATCCATATACCGTCCTTAATTTTTTATTACCCATTTGGTTTCACTTTGACCGCAGCACAATTTTTTCGAGTAGAAGTGTTACCAAATGGCAGAATATATCTATTGCATGAGACACCCCGCCATGCCTGGCGGAATAAGGTTCGAACGTTCCGACATTGACCCTTACCGCAGGGAACGTGAACCCGGCTCCGGCATCAGGTCAGGTACGGTCGAGTGGACACTAAAGGTCGCGAACGGGCCGGTTGCGCTCAAAGCCATCAAGAATGATTTATCGCGATATGCTGAGCGGGGACAACGCGGATATTACCGCTGTGAACCCATGGAAGCCCGTGCTGTTGCAATCAAATATACAACACTGCGACAGGATCAGAAACGTAAACGCAGGTCTATTCCGGTTGTCCCGGCTTTAATGCTGGCATCTCTGCTGTTAATGCTTTTTTCAGGGCCGGATGCACCAACAACCTTGCCTGCATTTACGCTTTTGATCGCGACATTCACATGGATGTTTTATTCCATGCTTAGGACAACATGGCGCAGACACATCAAACGGACCTGAAAATATTAACGCCTTAGGTCGGCCATCAGCTCACGCCATTCACCGGCGGATAGACCACTACCGGCCTGTTCAACCTGTTCTCCGGCCAGCATACGTTTGAGGACCTGCATAGCCGGAGCGGACATCTGAACCGCACCAAGCCGGTAATCTTCAAACGCGCGATAGGCCATGGGCACCCATGCCTTTGTCAGCTCTGCCATGGCTTCGGCATAGACACGGATTTCATACTGTGCATGGGTGTCAGCGCGCAGGCGCAGGAAGTGAAACAAGTTGTGCAGATCAACCTTCCAATACCACTGGGTATACGTACCCAGCGTCAGGTTCATTCGCGCCAGCTCCCGCGCCAGACCATCCCGTGACGGATCAAGGGCAGTCGGCTTGCCATCCGCATCCGCCGGACCTTCATTAAGCATTTCCGCATAGTGACTGTAGGTCTGTTCGGCATCGCCGCGTAACAGATCAAGCACGCGCGCTGCCTCTTCCCCTTCAAGAACATCACCGCGACCCTGACGATTTGAGACCGCTTGTGCGGCAAGATTTTCCGGCGCAGGGATGTAATATTCCTTATCCAGAATAGAATAGCGCGCTGAATATTCGTTCACATTGGCCGTGCGGTGCCTGATCCATTGGCGTGCGACAAAAATCGGCAATTTGACGTGAAACTTGATCTCACACATTTCAAAGGGCGTGGAATGCCAGTGCCGCATAAGGTACCTGATCAGGCCCTCATCATTGCGGGCCGCTTTCGTCCCGCGTCCGTATGACACACGGGCCGCCTGAACAATCGCCTCGTCATCGCCCATGTAATCAATGGCGCGGATAAATCCGTGATCAAGAAGGGGTAAGGCTTCGTATAGCCGATCCTCCAGTCCCGGCGCGACAACACGGCGCGTCGCGGTCCGCATGGCACGTTGTGCATCAATTTCAGCTTGTTGCTCCGATGTCAGGCTCATGATTTACCCCGCAATTTAATCTGTTGCTTTCTAACCGAAAAACCGCACGAAGCTAGGGCCTGTTGACAGTTACCTTGAATTTATGACGCCCGCGCAGAGATTGATCATCGCCGCGAACGACGTATCGGTTTTACAAGCGCGCATCGCAATGCGTTTGAATTCCTTGAGCTTCTGGAAGTAGTTTTCGATCAG
>CALFWP010000198.1 GCA_937927905.1 uncultured Neomegalonema sp. | reverse complement strand
TTGGGGCAGCGTAGATGCTGTTTGTGAGGGTGGCGTCTGCGGCGTCTGCGGCAGCGTTGGCAACGATGCTGGTGGCAGCGTTGGCGGAGAATGTTGCGACAGTTGTGGCGGAGCCGTAGGCGGCTTTGGCAGCCTGTTCAATATCGCGGGCTGGCACATGAGACGCAGCCCGCGATATTGCGGCAGCACGAAAAACCGTCAAGACAAAATTTTTCTGTTTGTCCGTGTCAAGATTTGCGGCAAAAATTTCCGCACTCAGGGGCAATACGCGCAGGGCGGCGCGGGCGGCAATCGCGATGCACTCCTCCCGTGGCCGGCCTTCCAGCCAGTTTTCAAGACTATTCCTGTCGCTGAATTCTACCAACGCGCATTCTCCCCTGTCCATGTCAGGATGCGGGATGCCGGACCACCGCGCAAGAAATTTGATCAGCGGTTACGGCAGTTTATCCATATGGGCGGCCAGCGCCTCCATCGCGTCTGCCCCAGCGGGGATGCGGGTCCAATCGGCCATCTGATTGCGGAACCATGTCCGCTGCCGCTTGGCATAACGGCGGGTTTCGGCCTTGCCGGTCTCTGTCGCCTCCTCCAGCGTGACCTCTCCGCGCAGATGCGCCATCAACGCCGGTGCCCCCAGCGCCTTGAGTGACGGTGTGCCCTCGGGAATGGCACGCTCCATCATCGCGGCGGCCTCGTCCAGCGCGCCGTATGCGATCATCTCATCAAAGCGCTGTTCAATCCGGTCGCGCAGCCACTCAGGGTCCGCCTCCAGCACAATGGCGGTCCAGGTCTGGCCCAGGGGCAACAGCGGCGGCGGGGTCTGTGCCGCCCAATCCGCCAGCGATGTGCCGGTATGGGCAAAGACTTCCCAGGCCCGCACAAGGCGGCGGGGGTTCAGCGGATCCACCCCTTCGGCGCGGGGGTCCATGGCCAGCAATTCGCGGTGAAATGCGGCACGGCCCAGCCGCGACAGCAAGTCCTCCGCCTCCGCCCGTACCGCGTCGGGGATTTCGGGGATCATCGACAGGCCCCGGATCAGCGAGGTAAAGTACAGCCCCGTGCCGCCGGTAATCACAGGGCGCACCCCCTGTTCGCGGCAGTCGCGCAGCACGCTATACATCTCCCGTATCCATGCTCCGACCGAATAGCCCTGTGCCGGATCGATATGCCCGTACAGCCGGTGGGGAACCTGCGCCTCTTCTTCCGGTGAAGGCCGCGCCGTCAGCAGGGACCAGCCGTCATAGACCTGCATCGAATCCGCATTGACAATCACACAGCCGCCGAGATGCGCGGCGACCTCCAGCGCAAGGCTCGATTTGCCCGAGGCGGTCGGCCCCGCGATCAGGATGGGCAGGGTCATGGGTGCTCCACTCCGGTAATCATGCCGCCGCTGATATGGACAATCCTGTCAGCCAGGGTTTCGGCCTCGGCACGGGCATGGGTGACATAGAGGACCGGCATTTTCGCCTCTGATTTCAGGCGGGTGAGATAGGGCAGAATACCGTCCTTGCGCGCGGCGTCGAGATTGGCCAGCGGCTCGTCCATAATCAGCAGCTCCGGCGCGGCAAGCAAGGCCCGCCCGATGGCGACCCGCTGTTTTTCGCCTCCCGACAGGCGGTTCGGCCTGCGGTGCAGCAGATGGCCGATGCCCAGCAGGGTGATGATTTCCTGTGTGTCGGGGCGGGCGGCGGGTTTCAGCAACCGCCAGCCGTAAAGCAAATTGCGCTCAACCGTCATATGCGGGAACAGCCTCGGTTCCTGAAACACCACGCCCACCCTGCGCTGTTCAGGGGGTACATTCAGGGCCGTTGCCGTATCCAGCAGAACCCGTCCGCCCAGCACAATGCGCCCGTTATCCGGCCTGCCCAGCCCCGCGACCGCCTTGACGATCAGGGTCTTGCCCGATCCGGACGGCCCGAACAGCACCGTTGCCCCGCCCTCCGCGTCAAAGGCCGCATCGAGGGTAAAGCCCGGCCAATGTTTTTTGAGCGTGACGCTTAAACCGGTCATGTTTCGCGTCCTGACAATTGGCGGCGGGACCGCGCGTTCAGCCACTCCGACAAAGCGACGGCGATAAAGGCGACAGCGGCGGAAATCACCGCCAATCGAAAGGCAATGCCGTCCCCGTCCGGGGTTTGCAGTGCGGTATAGATCGCCAGCGGCAGGGTCTGTGTCTCGCCCGGGATATTGGCGGCAAAGGCAATGGTCGCGCCGAACTCTCCCAGCGCGCGGGCAAAGCCCAGGACCGTACCCGCCACGACACCCGGCATGGCAAGGGGCAGGGCGATGGTGAAAAACACCCGCCTGCGGCTCGCGCCGAGGGTCCGGGCCGCATTCTCAATGCCGCTGTCCACTCCGTCAAAGGCCAGGCGTATCGCACGCACCATCAGCGGAAAACCCATAACTCCCGCCGCAATCGCCGCTGCAATCCAGGTAAAGGCAATTGTGATGCCGAAACTTTCCCGCAGAAACCCGCCGATCCAGCCGTTGCGCCCGAAGGTCAGCAGCAACAGATACCCGACCACAACCGGCGGCAGGACAAGGGGCAAATGGATCAGGCCCTCAACCAGCCACTTGCCGAAAAACCGCTTGCGGGATAGGATCCAAGCACACCAGACCGCCAGCGGAAGGGCGATGGCAACGGCGCTTCCCGCGACTTTGAGAGACAGCCAGAGGGCGGTAATTTCCGGTTCGGTCAGGGTCACATCATCAGGGCTTGTTTGGGCATTCTGGATCGTTACGCCCCGTATGACCTGCTGACAACAGGAATTACCGGAATTGACTGTCATCGCGCGGGGAAAGACTTGCAATTTCCGGACAGTTCATCTACTGGGAACTCTCATTTCACAGATACACTTCGGGCTTGAGGGGGAGACATCCCTGATGGTCCCTCCGGTGGTTTATAACCTCAAGGGTGTATCGAGGATTAACCGGAATAGACGGAGAACAGGCAATGGCATTGCCCGAATTCACTATGCGTCAGCTGCTGGAAGCCGGCGTTCACTTCGGACACCAGACGCACCGCTGGAATCCCCGTATGGGTAACTTTATCTATGGTGAGCGCAACGGTGTTCACATAATGGATTTGACCCAGACGGTTCCTTTGCTGCACAGCGCACTTGTTGCGGTGCGCGATCAGGTTGCAAAGGGCGGGCGTATTCTGTTCGTTGGCACCAAGCGCCAGGCGCAGACACCGATTGCAGAAGCCGCCGAGCGCTGCGCGCAATATTACATGAATCACCGCTGGCTGGGCGGTACACTTACAAACTGGGCCACGGTGTCCAAGTCGATCTCGCAACTGAAGGGTCTTGAGGCTGAATTCGAGGGCGAGCAAAGCGGGTATACCAAGCGTGAAATGCTGTCACGCCAGCGCCAAAAAGACAAACTGTCGCTTGCCCTTGGCGGGATCAAGGAAATGGGCGGTGTGCCCGATATGATCTTCGTTGTGGATACCAACAAGGAAGACCTTGCCATCAAGGAAGCGAATAAGCTGAAAATTCCTGTTGTTGCTGTTTTGGATACCAATTCCAATCCTGAGGGCGTGGACTTTCCGATCCCCGGCAATGACGATGCCAGCCGTGCAATCTCGCTTTATTGCGATCTGATAGCGGCGGCTGCGCTGGATGGTATCAGCCAGGCACAGGGCGCATCGGGCATTGATATCGGTGCTATGGACGAGCCGATGGCAGAGGCAGCGCCTGCAGCGGAATAATTCTGCGCGTTATGTGATGTGACCATGGGAGAGTGTGTATATGCGCTCTCTCATCCCCTTTTACTTTATTTGATTTTCATTCCCGGTACGGCCTGCGCATCGCGCCCACCGGACTAGATAGGAGAAGCGCCATGGCGATTACCGCTGCGATGGTCAAAGAACTGCGTGATAAAACCGGCGCAGGCATGATGGACAGCAAAAAAGCGCTGTCTGAAAATGACGGTGATATGGAGGCCGCAATTGACTGGCTTCGTGCTAAGGGTATTGCTAAAGCGGATAAAAAAGCCGGACGTACGGCGGCAGAAGGCCTGGTTGGTGTCGCCGTTTCCGGTACAAGCGGTGCTGCGGTTGAAGTGAACTCTGAAACCGACTTTGTTGCACGGAATGCCGACTTTCAGAAAATGGTTGCCGAGATTGCGACCGTTGCTAACGGTGTATCCGGCAGTGGTTCCGATGTGATCGCGGAGGTGAATTCCGCTACATTGCCATCAGCCGGTAAGTCCGTGGAAGAGCATATCAAGGATGCTGTCGGCACCATCGGCGAAAATATGAATGCCCGACGTGCTGCGCGCCTGTCGGTCAATAACGGCATCGTTGCATCTTATGTTCACAACGCCGAAGCACCGAATATGGGTAAAATCGGTGTGCTGGTTGCGTTGGAGTCGACCGGTGACGCGGAAAAGTTGGGCGAATTCGGCCGTAAGATCGCGATGCATGTGGCTGCCAATGCACCGGCTTCACTGGATGTGGATGATCTTGACCCTGCGTTGGTCGAGCGTGAAAAGTCTGTGCTGACAGAACAGGCCCGCGAGTCCGGTAAGCCGGATAATGTCATTGAAAAAATGATTGTTGGCCGGATGAACAAATTCTATCAGGAAGTTTGTCTGATGAAACAGGCGTTCGTAATGGATCCCGATATCACTGTTGAAAAAGCGGTTGAGAATGCAGCCGGGGACGTAGGTGCGCCGGTTAAACTCGCGGCTTATATCCGTTTGGCTGTTGGCGAAGGCATTGAAAAAGAAGAAGAGGACTTTGCCGCAGAAGTCGCAAAGACGATGGGTGGTTGAGTAGGAACCTGATGTCGCCCGTGTGGTGACTTTCCATAGATTATCTTGAAAATATAGCCGTACGTGTCAAAGCGTGCGGCTATTTTATAAAATTATAGTCAATCTCCGGGTATTATTAACAGTAATGTGCCTTAAAGAGCTACTTGGTGACTGAAACGTTACGTTTCTATCAACCATTTATATCTAATGATCCTGACACCTTTTGCTTGTAGGGCGGTGATACAGTGCCATTGGGTAAGTTTTTGTCATTGGCGATCAGCCTGGACCCGCGATCCATGTGGCGGCGCTATGTTGTCGCCCTTGTTTTACTGTTGACGGTTGTTGTCGGAGGACATTTTTTTTCAATATCGGCCAGTCATTCCGTCAGTTCTGATAAATATGTCGGAAAACTCATTGCCCGTCAGGAAGCCTTAAGTCAACTGATCCTCGTGACATCATTGCGTCTGGTCGGTGAACAGCATGAAATGACCGTCCGTGCCGAATTGGAGATGCTTATTGATGAGTTTGAGGCGGCCCATAAACTCATTCTTGACGGTGCCGGAAACCCGGCTCTCAGACCGGTTAAAAGCGAACGCTTGCGGGCCATATATTACGACGGTTCGGACGGGGAAGAACCGTTAAATGCCAAGTTAAGGCTTTTCCTGCGTGAGGCGTGGCTTATTCATACGGCCAATCTGGAAGGTGATAATTTTATCCGAGAACGCATTGATATCCTGAGAGAGCTCGACTTTTATACAACGTTGAAAAACGCGACAGAAGCTTTTCAGCTTGATGCCGATGACCGGGCGCGGCGCCTTCATTTTGTGCAATTGGCGATATTGATTGTGGGGCTTACCACGATTGTAGCAGAGGCTGTGTTTATATTTTTCCCGGCTCACCTTTCAACGAAGGCATCGCTTTTGCGGCTCGAGGATAAATCCCGAGAGCTTCAACGGACCAACGAACGCTTGTCGGACAGCCTGTTTCAGGCACAGCTCGCACGGCGAGAGGCGGATCAATCCAGCCGGGCTAAAACGATGTTTCTGGCGAATATGAGCCATGAACTTCGCACGCCGCTTAATGCGATTATCGGGTTTTCTTCCATGATTAAGTCTGAGATTTTCGGACCCGTCGGCAACGAAAAGTACAAAGATTATGTAGCCGACATTGAAAAATCCGGCACGCATCTGTTGGAGCTGATCGGCGATCTGATGGATATATCCCAGGTAGAGGCCGGTGTTGCGCAGCTGGAACCGAAAAATGTCAACATATCCGATTTGATAACGGATATTGAAGGGCTGGTACGGGGGTGGACATTGGCACGTGAACGCCAGGTGCATTTCGTTGTCGGAGATGATATCGGTGAATATTACGGCGATCCGTTGCGAATGCGCCAGATTGTTCTGAATCTTTTATCAAATGCCATCAAGTTTACCGACCGGAATGCTGTTGTTACGGTGTCAGCGCTTTCCGGACAGCAGGGGGCGTTGGACCTGATTGTTGAAGACACTGGAAACGGTTTTGACCTGGAACAGGTTTCGACACTTTTGCAACCTTTTCAGCGTGGTGATGATGCCCTGACGCGCAGTCGCGAGGGAACCGGCCTCGGCCTGTCACTTGTTGTCTCTTTTGCAAAGCTGCACGGCGGTTATGTCACTGTTGATAACAAAGACACCGGCGGCGGCCGTGTCACCGTCCATCTTCCCCCTTCAATTACAACCGATGGAAAAATTTCTGCGGCGGCCTGATATATATTTTCCCATTTTACCGCCTTCAGACTTTGACGATTGTACGGCAACACAATAAATCATTGTGACAAGAATGACCGAGCGGGTCGGCCTGCTGCCGGCTCACAATTGTAAAGGGGATACCCGATGGCTTTTGAACTTCCCGATCTGCCGTATTCGCATGATGCGCTGGCCTCCGGCGGCATGTCCGAGGAAACGTTGCAATATCACCATGATTTGCACCACAATGCCTATATCACAAAGGCGAACGAGCTGATTGCCGGAACCGATATGGAGGGCAAGTCACTCGAAGACCTGATCACCATGACATATCAGGACCCGGATAAGCAGGGCCTGTTCAATCAGGTTTCTCAGGCGTGGAATCACAATGAATTCTGGCACATGATGAAGCCCAACGGCGGCGGGGCGATGCCGCCGGAGCTGGAAAGCCGCATTGTGGCCGATTTCGGCTCTGTCGATGGGTTTAAGCAGGCATTTACAGCAGCGGGTGCCGGTCAGTTCGGATCAGGCTGGGTCTGGCTTACGGAGGAGGCCGGTAAGCTGAAGGTTATCGGAACACCGAACGGTGTGAACCCGTTGTGCCTGGGCCGTAATACACTTCTTGGCTGTGATGTCTGGGAGCACAGCTATTACATTGACTACCGCAACAAGCGTCCGGCTTATCTGGAAAACTTTCTTGAAAAGCTGGTGAACTGGGAAAACGTCGCAGGCCGCCTTTCCTCCGTATAAAAGACGATAGCAAAAGCACATATTCAACCCCGGCCGGTGCGCCGGGGTTTTTGTTTGCGGGTATAGGACTTATGGTGTGCGGCTATGGTGAATGTTCAAACCCTTGGTGTCTGTTCGATCATTGCCGCCACGGTGATCTGGGGTTTTTCGCCGCTATATTATGCGCAGATGAACCATATCCCGCCCTTTGAGATTGTCATTCACCGTATTATCTGGTCTATTCCGCCGATTGTTGTTTACGCGTTGCTGACCGGGCGGCGCCAGCGGTTTTTCGAAACAGGCCGTGACCGGAAAAAGCTTGCTGCGATGTTCCTGGCGACACTCGCGATTGCCTGTAACTGGTTCGTTTTCATCTACGCAATCCAGACGGGCCAAACCGCAGAGGCAAGTTTCGGGTATTATATTTATCCGCTGGCGGTTCTGGTGTTGGGTGTGGCGGTCTTCAAGGAAAAGATAACGCCTCTGCAATGGCTTGCCGCTTTGATTGCGGCGGCGGGCATTGTCTGGACAGGGCTGCGCTTTGGCGAGCTGCCGTGGATTTCAATCAGCGTCATGGCCAGTTTTGCGCTTTATGGTGTTGTGCGAAAGGCGGCACAGGTGACTCCCCTGATTGGTGTGCTGTGGGAGTTGTGCCTGGTTTTGCCGTTCCTGCTTGCTTATCTGGTTTGGATTGGGGGAGGACGTTTTTTTACCGGTTGGCAGGATGCTTTGCTGCTGATCGGTGGGTCTCTATTTACCGGAATCCCGCTGGTTTTATTTGTAGAGGCGACCAAACGTTTGCGTTTCGCAACGGTTGGCGTGCTGTTTTATATCAATCCGACGCTTCAATTCTGCTCCGCCCTTTTGCTGGGTGAGCTGATTAGTACTGATCGCTTGGCAGGTTTCGGCCTGATCTGGATTGCTGTTACTTTATACTGTGCTGAACTTATCCGTCAGGACAGAGCAGCGCGAATGGCGTCTATCGCACCTTCAGGGGATGGGGCGACATGATAATATTCCAGAAAGCTGTGTCTCATGAACTTTTTCTCTGCCATATGGCTCATGAGTTTGAGAAACGGTTGCCAGTAACCATCTGTATCCACAAAGGCAAACGGCTTTTCGTGCAACCCCAGTTGCCGCCAGGTCAATGTCTCGATCGTCTCGTCCAGAGTCCCAGGGCCGCCCGGCAGAACGATAAATGCGTCTGCGGTTGAAAACATAACCTTTTTACGCTCATGCATCGTTTCCGTGCGGATGAGCGCGGTCAAGCCCATAGCCTCGCCCTCAACAAAGCGCAGATGATCCGGAATGACGCCTATGACTTCTCCGCCGGCATCAATGCAGGATCTGGCGCTTTCTCCCATCAGGCCAAGATTTCCTGCGCCATAGATCATGCGCCAGTCTTCACCGGCGATGCCGCGCCCGATATCGCGTGCCGCCGACAGATAGTAAGGATTATCTCCGGGTGATGAGCCGCAATACACACAAATGGTTGGTTTGGTGGTCATTACGCCTCCTGATGACATTCATAGGCGGTGTTACAGGATCCCGTCAGGCCGCGTCGCGGTTTTCAATGCCGGAATCCCCGGTCTCGGTCCGTTTGCTGAGATCCGGGATAGGTATCAGCATAAAGGCGGGCATGTGATCCCCGAGGCCCTTGACTCGTGGCCCCCTATCCTCTTTGTCGCGCCCACGCGCGTTACGGTGCCTGCGCGGAGAATCCGGTTGTACGGGATCCGCGTTTTGGGGACGCTGTTCCCTGCGGTTCTCTGTTTCGGTAGATTGTGCCTGATGATCGGCCGCACTGGTATCCTGTATATCAGCGGAAGGTTTACGACGAGATCCGCGGCGGGATTTGCTCCGACCCGTACCGGTCCCGGCATCCGCTTCAATGGCATCGGAAACCGGGTCTTTTTCTACAGCACCGGGTAAGTCTTTACGTGGAATTTTTTCCTTGAGCATTGTCTCTATTTGCTCGACATATTTTGCCTCGGCGGGAGAGGCCAGTGTAAAAGCCTTACCGGAGCGGCCCGCACGCCCTGTTCTGCCGATGCGGTGAACGTAATCCTCCGAATGGGTTGGTACGTCGAAATTGAAGACGTGGCTGACATCGGGAATGTCCAAACCGCGTGCGGCAACATCCGATGCGACAAGAAGGGAAATTTTGTTGTCGCGAAAGGCATCGAGTGTGGCCATCCTTACGCTCTGATCCAAGTCGCCATGCAGTGACCCTACAGAAAATCCGTGTTTTTTCAGGGATTTTTCGAGGATGCCGATATCACGCTTCCGGTTGCAGAAGATAATCGCATTGGTCACCGTGTCGCTTTCTTCGGCGAGGATCGCGCGCAGACCGTCACGCTTAGCCTTTGCCAAGCCGTCTTTTTTGGCGGAGGACACGGAAACAAGCGCCTGTGCGATATTATTGCTGGCCGATGATGCGCGGGCGACTTCGATACGGGTCGGGTTTGACAGAAACTCTTGTGTCAGCCGTGTAATTTCCGGCGGCATTGTCGCCGAGAAAAACAGCGTTTGCCGCGTGAACGGCGTCATTTTGAAAATACGCTCGATATCGGGGATAAAGCCCATATCAAGCATCCGGTCTGCTTCATCCACAACCATAATCTCGATGCCCGAAAGCATGAGTTTTCCGCGTTCCACATGATCAAGCAGGCGTCCGGGTGTAGCGATCAGAACATCAACACCGCGGTCGATTTTTTGATCCTGATCTTTGAAGGATACTCCGCCGATCAACAGTGCCATCGAAAGTTTTACGTGCTTTGAATATGTTTCAAAGTTTTCAGCAACCTGAGCGGCCAGTTCCCGCGTCGGAGCAAGAACGAGGGTGCGCGGCATCCGTGCCCGTGCACGGCCTTTGATCAGCCGGTTGATCATCGGAATAGAAAATGCCGCGGTTTTTCCGGTTCCGGTCTGGGCAATCCCGAGGACATCTTTGCCTTCCAATGCGGGCGGGATACCTTCCGCCTGTATTGGTGTCGGGGCCGTGTAGCCGGTTTCAGAGATTGCTTTAAGTACCTTCGTGTCGAGGTTTAGCTCGTTAAAATTCATCAATACCTTCAAGGATTTATATGTTTATCCGGAGTTATATTCGTATAATTCAATAGGAACCGGGGCAATCGAGCCCTCCAATTAGACTGCAGACTAAATATTTTGACTGAATTGTCAATTAACGCATGTTTACTTGCGTAAGGATATAATAATCAGGTTTTGCGTCTGACGACTAAAGCCTGTTCAAAAAAACCGACAATATTTTCAAAACTGACCGAGCGGATACCCGAGCCGAGCGGGTCGTTGTAGAGCAGATTTGCGCCCAATCGCTGGTTCGGTAAGCGGGTCCATTCGATGCCTCGCACCACAATCATATGGCGGATGCCGGCGGCCTCGTCATGGGGTGCAGGGCGCAGACGTATCAGTAATGTCTGACCCTTTTCGATGATCCGGTAGATCTGCCTTGGATCACGGGGAACGGTCGCCAGTTCAAAGGCTTCACCACCGAACAGGGAAACAAGGCGTCCGATGGCCGGTATTTCGCCGGTTCTGGCGCATATGCCTTCACGGTCGCCGCAGCATTTTTCGATATCCAGCCCGTGAGACAATGCGACTATGGCGCATTGGGTCGGGGCATATCCTTTATTGACCCAGCCGATTGCCTGCTGAGCCGCCGCCGCCCAGCACCAGAGCGGTTCTTCCTGGGGCAGGTGAGGGATATTGTATTCCAGCGTTTGCGGCAGGCCGATACTTTGGGGATGTGTGATCAGGTCTGCTCCGACGACGCCCACGCCGACATGATAGAGCGCCAGCTTGCCGCCGGGTGACAGGCCGGTGGCATCTTCGGAATACGGAAAGATATTGGTTGCGCTGCGTTCTTCATACTGAGGTGTCGAAGATGCGGCCGTTGTGTCATTCAGCTTGGGAGCGCCCGGAAATCTCGCTTCGAACTCTCTTTGTCTGCGAAGAAATTCTTCATCTGTCAGATCGGAAACTTGAATGGCTCGCGATGCAGGAAGGGTATCCGCGGATGCGGGAAAAGAAAAAGATGTTCCCCGGATAACCGGTGCCGCTTCCGCTTTTGGCGTGCAAAATTTGCCGGTTGGATCATATACAGCCGAGTCCTTGCCGGTATCTGCAAAGGCAGAAAGGGCGCATAAGGCCAATCCGGAAAAGGCAAACAAGGGCAGTGAAACCGGTTTCATTCGATGATCCTTGAAAAATCAGAGTTTGACATCAATAAAACGGCTATCATGAGACGCGCACCCGATGCGACAACCTCGCGCGACTGTGACAATTTACTCGGCTAATGTCCGTCAAACAAAGCAAGTATCAGGCCGTGTGGAGTATTCACGACCCCTGAAAACCCGCCGAAGGAAATCCGATGTTTATTGCGATGAACAGATTTAAAGTGGCCAGAGGCCAGGAAACCCAGTTCGAGGATATATGGCGCAACCGCGACTCGCATCTGGGCAGTGTGAGCGGCTTTGAGTCATTCAAAATGTTAAAGGGGGCCGAAGCGGAGGATCATACGCTGTATGTCTCACACTCGGTCTGGCGGGATAAAACCGCTTTTCTTGACTGGACCCGCAGCGATGCGTTTCGTGCTGCGCATAAGGGCGCGGGCGGTCACAACACGGTATATGCTGAAGCTCCCATTCTGGAGACATTTGAGGCGGTTGACGGCATTTGAGCCTTTGATGTGCAGACCGCCCAGCCCTGTAAGCGGAAAGGGCGGTCTGCATTTTCGTTACTCTGCTGCTTCCGCGTACTCCTCCATGGGCGGGCAGGAACAGATCAGGTTTCGGTCGCCGTAAACATTGTCGATCCGGTTAACCGGCGGCCAGTATTTATCCACGCGGAACGCGCCCGGCGGATAACAGCCCTCCTCACGCGAATAAGGGCGGTCCCAGTCACCGATCAGATCCTCAACCGTATGTGGGGCGTTCTTGAGCGGGTTGTTCTGCGCATCAATATGCCCCGTCTCAATCGCGCGGGCCTCTTCGCGGATGGCCAGCATGGCGTCACAGAACCGGTCAAGCTCTGCCTTGGTTTCGGATTCGGTCGGCTCCACCATCAGCGTACCCGCAACCGGCCAGCTCATGGTTGGCGCGTGAAAGCCGCAATCTATCAGGCGCTTGGCGACATCATCGACCGTCACACCGGCGCTGTCTTTCAGGGGGCGTGTGTCGATAATCGCTTCATGGGCACAGCGCCCGTTGCTGCCGCGATAAAGGATATCATACGCACCCTCCAGACGCTTGGCGATGTAATTGGCGTTCAGGATCGCAATGCGCGTCGCCTGTGTCAGCCC
>CALFWP010000197.1 GCA_937927905.1 uncultured Neomegalonema sp. | reverse complement strand
CCGTCCGGCAGCGGCGTATCCGGCCGTCCTGTCATCGGATAGGCATAAACCACACTCAAACCAGGCAGCCCGGACAAATCCTCGGTCCCGCCCGATGTTGACGCCAGACGGATAGAGGGCAGCGGCATTCCGGTCAGGTGCCTTGCTGCGCCGTCATCTTCGGGGCGGGGCAGGCGTGACCAATCAACCTCGTTCAGATTTGTGTTTGCCGTCATCAGAAGGCTCCGCGATAGGTATGATTGTTATGAACGGTGTCTCAGATGCGCAATCGAATTGGCGTAATATTCAAGGACACACCGTTCATCGGGATTGGCCGATAATCCTTTTTCACCTTCAATCATAATGCCGCGCATCCGCAGCATCCGCAAACCGACCTCGACACCGTAATCATCGTCCTTGCGCGGGATATGAAGATGAGCACCGCCCGCCTCAAGCGCCTTGATAAGATCGGCCACCGCAGCTTTCAACGCCAACGGTGATAATGCGCCCTTCGCTTCAAGCAGCACGGTTGCGACCAGCGACACAGGCAGCACAGGCACAACATCACCAACCCGCCGCATCAGTTCGGCACCCAATGCCTCCACATCAGGTGCACCCCGCCCCGCATATTTACTGAGGGAAAGTGGTGTGCCGAAGCTGACACAGGCATACCCGAAGCGGTAGAGCCGCCCTGTTATCTTCATCCATATGAGCCGCAGAACGAATTTTATAGCCGATAACGGCCCGGCATTGAAACGGGGCTGTTTTTCCCTGGCAATCGTTTCCAGCAGAATGCGGTCCTCGATCACCCGGTCATAGTTCAGGCCGACCGGTATAAACACAATATCGCGGGACACTCCGGCCTCGAAGCCCTCGCACATATACGAGATAATCCCCAGCTTTGCCGGTTGCAGAGCCCCGTCCCGCGTCAGCCCGCCTTCCGGAAACACCGCCTGGGTCACGCCGCCCTCGACCGCCATCTTGATATAGCGCGCCACGACCTTGCGGTAGAGCGGGTTCCGGGATTTGCGGCGGATGAAATACGCGCCCATCGCGCGGATCACCTGCCGCAAGCCCCAAACATTGGCCCATTCGCCTACCGCATAGGACAGTGAGGCCCGCCGGGAAGCCAGATAGGTCACCAGCAGGTAATCTATATTGGACCGGTGGTTCATGACAAAGACCACCGCCGCCTCCGGGTCAATTGCGCTAAGCTTTTCATCATCATAAACACCGATCCGCACGCGATAGAGCGCCTGTGATACCCAGCGCGACAAACGCATCCCCAGTCCGAAATAGGCAAAGGCGGAAAAGGACGGCACTGTTTCGCGCGCATAGCGCTCTACCTTTTCAACGGCGACTTCGCGCGGAACATCCTCTTCGGCGGCATGGACTTCCACCGCTGTCATGACATCCGGATCATAAATCAGGCGCTCGATCAGCACTTTACGTTTGGTAAGCTTGAAGGGCTGAATTTTCAGATCCAAACGCGCGTTCAGCCGGTCGATGGCGCGATTCACACGCTTGCGGAAAAACCAGCGCAGGGACGGCCCGATAATTCGGTCCAGCAGGCCGATCAAACCGAGTACCCCGGTCAGCACCGCAAGCCAGAGCGGAATTTCAACGCTTGATGTCATGACCGGAACTGTGCCTCCAATCTCGGCAGAGGTCAAAGATTACACCGGAGATCAACCCCTCATTGAAAATGCTTTTCCCGTATGCCTGCTATCCCGCTGATCAAAAGCCTGACCGCATCAAGCCGCTTACAATCAACTCACAATCTACCCTCCCTGAGAGATAAAGACGGTATCCGGATCAATCGGGTGAGCCAAAACCATGAACTTCGCAGCGAAAGCACTATTAAGCACTTCAGTCGTGACACGTGCACGGTACGAAAAACCGGCTCCCCCTCCTGTAAGCAAAAGTCAGCTGACAAAACTGGTCTAGAACCATTACATGGGCAAAGGCGATACCGACACAAAGTTCTGTAAATGCGGGTCAAAGGCACAAGCAGTAGCGATTCCGGCAGAAGAATACGCGCGGCATTGAAATTAATGGATCAGTTCTTTGATGATTATCAGGGTTTCACCCTGGAACTCCTCCAAGGATGGCCAAATTCGCAAATGGATTTTCTAATAGACGGCGTAAACGCCTGCTGGCCGTAAAATCCGCAAATATGCGCATACAAGCTACGCTTACAACCGCGTCTCAATAGAATGCTGTTCTGATGTTTATTTGAAATATCATAATCACTGATTTTCAAACCTATTACCTTTGAAAACATAGTGACAGTGTGTGTAGTTGCCTGACAGTAACAAGAATGGCATACCAGAATAACAGTCGATCCGGCATCCAATTTCTGTCGCGCAGCATGATATTAAGAGACGCAAACGCATGAAGCGATTTTTGATTTTAATCACCCTTCTTTTCTCCCTGGCCGGCATTCAGCCCTCGGCCGGTGCCGAAGATATTTCCACGCTTACAGATGCCGAAGTGCGTAAGCTATTGCTGGAAAAACTCGATGAGGCGGAGGAAAAGCCCGATCCGGCCTTCAACCCAGCGCTTGCAGCCTGGAAATTCCAGCAAAAATTCACAAAAGTTAAGAAAAAAGCCGCCAAAATATTCGGCGCTTATACCGAATTTCATACCTTGCCGGGACGTTGGTGGGCAAAAATGACCAGCAAACGCGAGGGAGGTGATTTCGCCAAATTCGGTATCGCTTTTCTGGTGTCATTGGCGATCGGCGTGATTACAGCAGGTTTATCAAAGCGTCATTTCAGGACATTCTGGAGCAGGGAAACCGAACCGAAATCTCGGGCATCCCATCTTGCCGGTCAGCTTTTGATAGAAGGCGCAGGTGCGCTTATTCTGGCTGTGGTTGCCACTGCGGTGTTTTTTGTATTTGCCCCCGCGGACGGGCGCGACAGAACGCTGTTTTTCTTTTTCCTGTCAGCGACTCTTATTTTCACACTTATTGCCGGT
>CALFWP010000196.1 GCA_937927905.1 uncultured Neomegalonema sp. | reverse complement strand
ATCCCACACGGGTTTCAGGGCGGGTGGAGAATTTGATATCAAATTTCTCGAACCCAAGGTCTTTATAAATGCTGGAGAGCAATTCGATAAAGGCTGCGGTTTCGGACTCGATTTGATCTTCGGTACAGAAAATATGCGCGTCATCCTGCACGAATCCGCGCACCCGCATCAGCCCCGAGAGCGAGCCGGACGGCTCATACCGGTGACAGGAGCCGAATTCCGCCAGACGCAAGGGCAGGTCGCGGTATGATTTCAGGCCCTGATTATACACCTGCACATGACAGGGACAGTTCATGGGTTTTAGCGCGTTTGTGCGCTTTTCATTGGCATGCTCCTCGTCGATCTCGGTGATGAACATGTTTTCGCGGTACTTGTCCCAGTGACCGGATTTTTCCCACAGCTTGCGGTCAACCACCTGCGGGGTGCGGATTTCCTTGTATCCGGCGGCATTGAGGCGCTTGCGCATGTAATCCTCAAGCGCGCGATATACCGCCCATCCGTTCGGGTGCCAGAACACCATGCCCGGGGCCTCATCCTGAAAATGGAACAGCTCCAGCGCCTTCCCGAGTTTGCGGTGGTCGCGCTTTTCCGCCTCCGCCCGCTGGTGCAGATAGGCATCCAGTTCTTTTTTCGTGCGGAAGGCGACACCGTAAATGCGTTGCAGCATCTTGTTATTGCTGTCTCCGCGCCAGTACGCCCCCGCAACGCCGGTGAGTTTAAAGCAATCGGCCGGCACCTGTCCGGTATGGGCCAGATGCGGCCCCCGGCACAGATCCTGCCAGTATCCGTGCCAGTACATGCGCAGCGGCTCATCCCCGGGGATGGCGTCGATCAGCTCGACTTTGTAAGGCTCGTTATTGTCCTTGTAGTGCTGTACGGCGCGGTCCCGCTCCCAGACCTCGGTGCGCACCGGGTCTTTAAGCGCGATGATCTCGCGCATTTTCCGCTCAATCTTTTCAAGGTCTTCGCTGGAAAACGCCTCGTCACGGTCAAAGTCATAGTAAAAGCCGTTCTCGATTACCGGTCCGATGGTGACTTTGGTGTCCGGCCAGATTTCCTGCACTGCGCGCGCCATGATATGCGCGCAGTCATGGCGGATCAGCTCCAGTGATTTATCTGCCATTTTGTCATCTTTGGCCGTCACAATTGCCAGATCGGTATCGGCGCTCAGGGGGCGGGACAGGTCATCCAGCTTTCCGTCCACCGTGACAGCCAGGGCGATTTTGGACAAAGATTTGGAAATATCCGCCGCAACCGCGCCGCCCGTGGTTCCGGACGGATAGCTGCGTGTGGCTCCGTCGGGCAGGGTGATGGTGATATCGGTCATGGCGCGTTTTCCCAAAAGGCTGAATTGAACCGTCTTTTCGCGTCATCAGCCCCCCGGGTCAAGATGTGCGTTTGCCGGTAAAGCGGCGTGCATGGCAAATCCGGAAACCTGTGCCGTTGCTCAACCTCCACGCGGCATATTTTTCAAAGCGCTTGCGGCTAAGGCACGGCACTTCTATACAGCCCCTTACGTCAGGGGGCGAAAAAAGTCGTGTTTTGACACGCCAGAATGATTGGACGTTTCTATGAGTCGTCGTCGTCTTGTATACGAAGGCAAAGCCAAAACGCTGTACGCGGGCCCCGAACCCGGGACGCTAGTACAGTATTTTAAAGATGATGCCACAGCGTATAATGCCGAAAAACATGCGATCATTGATGGCAAGGGTGTTCTGAACAACTTTATCTCCGAATATGTGATGCAGCACCTGGCGGGAATCGGCATTCCGACGCATTTTGTCCGGCGGCTTAACATGCGCGAGCAACTGATCCGCGAATGCGAGATTATTCCGCTTGAGGTTGTCGTCCGCAATGTGGCGGCGGGTTCACTGGCAAAGAAGTTCGGGCTGGAAGAGGGCGAGCCGCTGCCGCGTCCGATTTTCGAATATTACTACAAGGACGATAAGCTTGGCGATCCGATGGTTGCCGAAGAACACATCGCCGCCTTTAACTGGTGCAGTCCCCAGGATCTTGATGACATGATATCTATGTCATTGAGAATAAACGATTTTCTCAGCGGTCTTTTCCTTGGTGTCGGTGTAAAGCTGATCGATTTCAAGGTTGAATTCGGTCATGTTTTTGAAAATGATGTGCCGCGCGTCATCCTCGCTGATGAAATCAGCCCCGATTCCTGCCGTTTGTGGGATATCAAGACGGGCCGCAAGTTTGATAAGGACGTCTTCCGTCGCGACCTCGGTGATCTGATGCAAGCCTATACAGAAATCGCAGAGCGTCTCGGGGTAATGCCGGAAAAAAGTGCCGTGCGGCCGACCGGCCCGAAGCTGGTTCATTAGGGTTTGAAAGAGAGTATCCGAATGAAAGCACATGTTCATGTTACGCTCAAACCAGGTGTGCTTGACCCGCAAGGTGCGGCCATCGGCCAGGCGCTCGGAACTTCTGGTTTTGAGGGGGTTTCGTCTGTCCGCCAGGGCAAGGTCTTCGAGATAGAAATGGAGGGGACCGACCGTGCCACTGCCGAGGCACGGGTAGATGAAATGTGCCGGACGCTGCTCGCCAACACCGTAATTGAAAATTACGATATCCGTATTGAGGACTGACCGGCCATGAAAACCGCTGTTGTTGTCTTTCCGGGATCGAATTGCGACCGGGATATGCAGGTGGCACTGCGCCGCGCTTCCGGTCATGATCCTGTCATGCTCTGGCATAAAAACACGGCTATTCCTGAAGGCATTGACCTGATTGCGCTGCCGGGCGGGTTCTCTTTCGGGGATTATCTGCGCTGTGGAGCGATTGCCTCGCGCTCGCCGGTGATGCGTGAGGTGGCCGCTTTTGCCGCGCGGGGCGGCTTTGTCCTGGGCGTATGTAACGGATTTCAGGTTCTGCTGGAAACCGGCCTTTTGCCGGGTGTTCTTATGCGCAACGCGACCCTTAAATTCGTATGCCGAAATGTGGCGCTGACAGTGGAGGACACCCGAAGCGGGTATACCAATGCCTACACCGAAGGTGAGCGGATATCCCTGCCGGTGGCGCATCATGACGGATGCTACGTTGCCGGTGATGATGTGCTGAATGCTTTGAATGATCAGAACCGCATCGCGTTCAAATATGCGGAAAAGGTGAACGGGTCGCAGCAGGATATCGCGGGTATATTGTCAGAGAACCGGCGGGTTCTGGGTATGATGCCCCATCCGGAACGGGCAGAGAATGCCGCGCTCGGCAATACGGATGGGGCGCGGGTATTCAGTAGCCTGGTGTCGCAAACGGTATCCGCATGATGCGCGCGGCGCTGGCCGGTGCTGCATTGCTTCTTTCCGCCTGTACACAGCCTCAACCGGCAGATACTCAACTGTCGTCCATTCTGCCGGTTCAACCGGTTGATCCGGTCGTGCAACCGGTCACGTTCGCGGATTTGCGGGGACAGTCCGTTATGGTGCTGGACCGGACAGAGCCGGATTTTGCCGTTGGACGGATTGCGTCCTACTTAAGGGAATGCAAGACGGCGGCGGGAGAGCGGGTAACATTTGACCCGCACGGCTTGCGACTGATCGGGCCGGATGGTGTGCCGCTGCTGATCCTTATGGTGGCGCAGCGGGGACCGGTTACAGGGATTGCTCTGGACGGACCGGATTTTTCACCGCTTTATCAGGAAGAACTGGCGCAAGCCGTTGAGGGGCGGTCATCATGCGCGTAACGGCTCGAACGCACGGTTCGCGAAGGCCACGCCAAGGCTTGCGGTGCCAAGGGCCATTATATCTGTGAGCGAAGGTTCTTCGCGCAGCCAGAGATAGCCGATCACAGCCGCCAGGCCCGGAACCAGCGCCGAAAATGAGGAGGCTTTCGCAGCCCCCAGCTTTTGTATGGAAAATCCGAATGCGATTGTTGCCACTGCACCTGACAGCAATCCCTGTGCGATACTGTGAAATGCGATCACGCTCCAGTCCATGTCCGAGAGGCTGGATCCGGTCCGGGACAGTAATGCCAGTACTGCAACTGTCGAATAGAGGCATATCAGACCCGCGGCCTGTGGCGGGGTCAGGCCGCTGCGCCGGAAGGCAACAGAAAAACAGGCCCAACCGCTTGCGCAGATCAGCAAAAGGCCGATATTGCCCAGTGCATCACTCTCACCGCGTATGATCATAGGTGCAATCACCAGCAAAGCACCTGTGGCAATCAGCGCAAATCCGGTTTTTTCCGAGACTCCGAAGCGCTCTCCAAATAGGGCGAAAGACATCCCCGCTGCAATCAGGGGCATCATACTGGGTACAAGTGCGGCGACATGAGCAACCGGTGCTGTTTCCATGGCCATTGCCATGAAGATCACAAAAGGCGCGCCCCAGCCCATCATCATGATCAATGCCCAGAGCGGAGTTTGTTTCGGAAGCAGGCCGCATTGCAACCACCACGGCGCAAGGCAAACCGCAGGCACACCATAGCGTAGCAATGCAAGGTCGAGCGGGGCAACCGCCTCATTCACCGCAAAACGCGTTGCAACCATCCAGCCCGCCCAGATAATGACGGCTGTCAGGATGCTCAGATAACCTTTTGCCATAGGTATGCAGGATCCTGTCACGAGTGTGCTGTGATGTTTCTATGTCGTAAAAGACTATAACGCACCGATCAATTCTACCGTTAAGGTTGTGGCGGTTATCATTTGTTAAGAGTTTACTTATTTAACATCGCAAAAATGTGAGGCGATGCAAGTAAGTTGTGAATATGGTCAGTTTAAACGCGGAAGCACAGGAAATTCTGTCTTTTTGGCAGGATGTAAAAGGCAGTGACTCTCTGCCGGATAAAAAGGTCTTAAGCGGGTCCAATCTGCGCCGCTGGATCAGTGACATAAGTGTGATTCATGTTCATGACGGCCCGAAGCGGTTTTTTGTGTCCCTTCACGGTGCCAATGTACACCGGCATATCGGTCCAGATTTTAATAAGAAATATCTGGAGGACGTGATCCCATCCGCTTTTTTGTCATGGACGCTGGCACCTTATCAGGAGAGTATGGAACGCGCCGCTCCGGTTTATGCGGAGATGATGCCGACATTCGGCAACGGGCTTTATTCCGCTCAGAAACGGCTGATTTTACCCTTCTGCGGAGGCAGGAAAGGTGTTGTGGAGCGCTTTCTTGTCTGGGTGGTGCCGGATGATAAAAATGCCGGTTCGCAGCGCTTGATTGATGATCAGGGCGGCACTCTTGTGCCGGATAGCGCGTATTCACTGTTTGTATTTGAGGGCGGACAGCCCGTTAAAATCAACTTTAAGAAGAAAAGCCTGCTGCAAAAAAGTGCTCAAGCCCGCAATATGCGCGACATATGCGATTTGCTGTTTCAGGGTGGTATGCGTTACGGCTTTAGATAATCCGGAAAATACATTAGGACCGTGCGGAATTCAGAGTCACGGGGCCGCACACCATGTCCGAACCTATTTTGACCGATACGCTCATTGCGGATCATGGTCTGAAACCGGATGAGTATCAACGCATACTTGATCTTATCGGCCGTGAGCCGACCTTTACCGAGTTGGGCATATTTTCGGCGATGTGGAACGAGCATTGTTCCTATAAATCGTCAAAGCGATGGCTGCGGACCCTGCCGACGGACGGGCCGCAGGTGATCTGCGGCCCCGGTGAAAATGCCGGTATCATTGATATCGGCGACGGTCAGGCGTGCGTTTTCAAGATGGAAAGCCACAACCACCCCAGTTTTATCGAACCGTATCAGGGCGCGGCCACCGGAGTCGGCGGTATTTTGCGCGATGTCTTTACGATGGGGGCACGGCCCGTTGCGGCCCTGAATGCCCTGCGCTTCGGCGCACCGGATCACCCGAAAACCCGCCGTCTCGTGAAAGGCGTGGTCGAGGGTATCGGCGGCTACGGCAATTGCTTCGGCGTGCCGACTGTGGGCGGCGAAGTCAATTTTCACTCTGCTTATGACGGCAATCCGCTTGTCAATGCGATGGCGGTGGGCCTTGCCGATGCGGATAAGATTTTCTATTCGGCGGCGTCCGGTGTCGGGATGCCGATCGTTTATCTCGGTGCCAAGACCGGGCGCGACGGCGTTGGCGGGGCAACCATGGCCTCGGCGGAATTCGGCGAGGATGCGGAAGAAAAGCGCCCTACGGTTCAGGTCGGCGATCCTTTCACCGAAAAGCGCCTGCTGGAGGCAACGTTGGAGCTGATGGCCTCCGGCTCGGTGATCTCGATTCAGGATATGGGCGCGGCGGGGCTGACCTGTTCGGCGGTGGAGATGGGCGACAAGGGCAACCTTGGTGTCGTGCTGGATCTGGAGAAAGTGCCGACCCGTGAACTCAACATGACCGCC
>CALFWP010000195.1 GCA_937927905.1 uncultured Neomegalonema sp. | reverse complement strand
GAACACCGCACGCAGATCAGTCGTTCTTGGCCTGCCAACGCGCTTTGGGGGCGGCATGAACGGGGCAATCATTTTCCATTCTTCGTCTTTCGTGTCGCTTGCGTAGCGAGAAGAACGCCGCGCATAGTCGCGGCGAGCGGCGTCAGTCCAAGGCATTTGCGGCTCCGTCCGGTCTCCAAACGGGATAGAATCACAAGCTACTGAAACCGCTCAACTCTTTTCGAGTTGGGCACTAAGAGATTGATTATTCAAAAAATCTCCGGCAGCCCGTACAGATGGAATTGCGGATGCAACCGCTGCTATCCGTCATCTGCATCAACCCCCCTTCGTTTTGGCGCACAGGATTTGGGCTAAGGCTGCCGATGCGAGGCGTGCTGCGGGCGGATCAGCGCGACTGGTCAGCAGGATCGGGGCGGACCCGCCCATCACCACACCGGCGGCACAGGCACCGCCCACATAGACCAGCGTTTTGAACAGCGCGTTGCCCGAGACAATATCCGGCACAATCACCGCATCCGCCTTACCAGCCACCGGATCATCGGCCATGCCTTTGACCGCAGCCGCCTCACCGGAGAGGATCAGATCCATCGCCAGCGGCCCGCGCACATCCGCATCCGGCACATGCTCTGCAGCCCACGCCGCCAGATCACGCCCCTCAATGCTGGAGGGCACTGATTCAATTGCGGATTCTGTTGCCGAAAGGATTGCTACGCGCGGACGTTCCGTACCCAGACGCTGTGACAGCTCCACCACCAGACGGACCGCGTCTTCCCGGGTGGTCATGTTCGGCGCGACATTCACCGCCGCATCGGAAATCAACAGCGGTTTTCCGCCACCAGGCGGTGACATGTGAAAGATATGGACAAACCGCTTATCCGTGCGCAGCCCGTGCGTGCGGCTGATCGCCGCTTTCATAAAGCTGTCCGTGTGCAGATGCCCCTTCATCAGCACATCCGCCTGCCCCCCGCGCACAGCGGATGCCGCGGCCACAGCGGACCCGTCCTCTCCCTGCGCTTCAATCAGATCAAAACCGGAAATATCCCAGTTCAGCGCTGCCGCCTCTCTTTCGATAAGATCGCGTTCACCGACAAAGACCGGCACCATGACACCCGCCTCTTCCGCTTCTTTCGCGGCCTCCATCGGCGCGGGAGCACCTGCGCGTGCAATGGCAATACGCGGCGCTGCAAACTGCATTGCACGTTTGATGAGATCCTCGGGACAGCTTGGTTCAACTGCACTGAGAAACGGGCTATTCGCGGTCATAGGGTCACTTTCATTCAGTCTGTTCAGAAGTGCCGAGAGCATCGGATAAATCCAGTGCCGCAAGGCGGTCCTTTATATATCCGGCTGTCTCATCATCGGGGCGAAGATCCAATGCACGGAGGAAAACGGACCTTGCCATATCCGGTGCAGCTTCGGTACCTGTACCTTCCGCATAGGCATCCCCGAGAGCAATCATTGCCTGAAGCGAACCTTTTTCACTGCCGCGCGTATACCAGGTCAGTGCTGCGCCATTATCAGCCACCGTTCCGGTGCCATCAGCATGCAGCCGCGCAATATCCATTGCGGCATCTGCATGACCGGCCTCAAATGCCAGTACATAATAAGCCCGGGCCCAGCCCAGATCAGGCCCTGCGCCATAACCGGCCTCGTAAGCGCGGCCCATATTATAGAGCGAAGACGCATTGTCCGGCGCGCGTCGGACAGCTTCGGAAAACAGTTCCATAGCCCGGCCGCCATCCTGCCGGACGCCGATGCCATCGCGGTACATTTTGCCAAGTTCATTAGCGGCCATTACATCACCGGCGACATAGGCCTTATCGTACCAGAACACGGAAAGACGCGCATTTGCGGGCATACCCAGTCCGTCACGGGCACGGGCGGCAATCTCAACCATGGCTTTGGACAAACCGCGATTGGCGGCCTTGCGGATATAACGTGTTGCGCGGGTATCATCGACGGAAACGCCCTGTCCCCGCTGATACATCATCCCTAATTGATAGGCCGCCAATGCACTGCCCCGTGCATGAGCCTGACGGTACGAGGCCAAAGCCTCACGGAAATTTCCGCGTTTGGCATAAACATGCCCGAGATGTGTCAGGAAACGGCGCTTTGCGGGATGTTCGTCAATCGCGGCAAGGCAGGCCTCTTTGACAACATCCCCTGTATCCAGAGCATCAAAGGACACGCCCTGAATCCCGTCGGGCAGATCATGATCAAGCAATGATCCCGCCATCAGGTCACAATTCTCTGCCGCGCTCCGCTCAGCCGCCAGACCCGGGCCTGTCATCAATAGGGCTGCCGTTACCGTTATTGACTTTACCAATCGTGCCATGAACCTCTCCATACTCATCCGAACAGCGTAGAATGACCGTACAATATCATCCAAGCGCATTATACTGTACGGCGAAAAAATAAGAATAATCCTATCGTGAAATTGAAAATTCCGGACGGATTTCAAGTCCTGTTTTCTATCAGCTCAGGGACATCCCCAGTTCCAGCACGTCCCCGACCCGACAGACTGGGGTAACGCATGAAAAATTCATGACAATCAAACAGTTCCTGCCCGTCCACACCGCTCCGGCTGCCATGGATATATGTACCGTCCGGCTGTAAAATCCAGGAATTGGCCTCATCGCGCAGATTGGCGGCCATCACCTGATTCAGAATCTGGCGGCGCACGGTTTTGTTTTCCACCGGACACAGCGTCTCAACCCGCCGGTTCAGATTGCGGTCCATCCAGTCCGCTGACGAGATGTAAACCCGCGCCGCATCTCCTGGTAACCCCTCGCCTGCACCGAAACATACAATCCGCGAATGTTCCAGAAACCGGCCTATTACACTTTTTACACGGATATTCTCCGACAATCCCGGCACACCGGGCCGCAGACCGCAAATACCCCGTACCACTAGGTCGATTTTCACACCTTCCTGCGATGCTCGGTACAGTGCGTCAACCAGATCCGCCTCGACAAGCGAGTTCATTTTCGCCCAGACCTGCGCCGGACGCCGGGCACGGGCATGGGCAATTTCGGCCTCCAGATCTTCCAGCAACCTCGATTTCAGGGTCAGGGGCGAGACGGCCACTTTTTCCAGATCACGCGGTTCCGCATATCCGGTGACAAAATTAAAAATGCGCCCTGCATCCCGCGCCAACGTCGTATCGGCGGTAAAATAGCTCAGGTCGGTATAGAACTTGGCTGTGATCGGGTGGTAATTTCCGGTACCGAAATGCGTATAGGTGACAAGCTTTCCCTGCTCGCGGCGAACGACACAGGATATCTTGGCATGGGTTTTCCAGTCGATAAATCCGTAGACAACCTGTGCGCCTGCACGCTCAAGCTGCCGCGCCTGCACAATATTCGCCGCCTCGTCAAAACGGGCTTTCAGCTCAACGACCGCCGTGACCTGTTTGCCAAGCTCGGCCGCCTCGCAAAGCGCTTCAACGATCGGACTTTGAGAGGATGTGCGGTATAGTGTCTGTTTAATCGCCACAACATCCGGATCGCGCGCGGCCTGACGCAGAAACTGCACTACCGAGTCAAAGGTTTCATACGGGTGATGCAACAGGATATCCTTGTTGCGGATGGCCGCAAAAATATCATTGTCAAAATCCCGCAAGCGTTCCGGCTGGCGCGGAGTATAGGGCGACCAGCGCAAATGCGGCTTGTCATCGACAATCAGCTTTTCAAGATCCGCAACACCGACAATACCGGAGACATCTACGATATCCGCTGGCCCGACCTTCAGTTCCCGCCCGATCCAGTCGCGCAAAGCAGGCGGCGTGTCAGAGCTGACCTGGAGGCGGATCACCTCGCCGCGCCGCCGCCGTTTAAGCGCGGTTTCAAACTCCCGCACCAGGTCCTCGGCCTCTTCCTCGATCTCGATATCCGAATCGCGCAGCACACGGAACAGGCCCTTGCCGATGACCTCATAACCCGGGAAAATCCGGTCGAGGAACAGGCTGATCATATCCTCCAGCGCAACAAACCGGATTTGCGATGATCCTTCGGACTCCGGCAGACGGGTAAAACGGTCGATCTGCGACGGGATAATTGTCAAAGCGGACAATTCCGCATCGTCACCGCTCCGACGCAGATGCAGCGCCATCGCCAGGCTTTTCGACGGCACAAACGGAAACGGGTGCGCAGGATCAATCGCCAGCGGTGACAGAACCGGAAATACAGCGGACATGAACTCACCGTCCAGCCACATGCGATCCTCAACGCTCAGCAGGCGCGGATCTACAAGGGATATGCCCTCCGCCGCCAGCGCAGGCTTCAATGCTGCCCAGCTTTCCTGCTCCCCCTGCATCAATTTGCGGCAATCACGGTCAATGGCGCGCAACTGTTCTGCCGGTGTCAACCCGTCCACACTCGGTTTTGTCACGCCTGCACTGGCCAGCTCGCGCAGGCCCGCCACCCGGACCGTATAAAACTCATCCAGATTCGAACCGGAAATCGCCACAAACCGCAGCCGCTCCAATAAAGGATGACGGGGATTATTCGATTCTTCCACAACACGCTGATTGAAGGAAAGCCAGGACAATTCGCGGTTGATGAACCGACCGGTATCATCCACCGGAATATGTCCGGTTTCGGGAGAGGTCCAAGAAGGCGGCGTATTCAGAAAATCAGCATGAATGACAGGTACCCGCCCCGATGCGGGCCTGATACAGCCGATACCAGCCCTCCCGGTTTGTGCGGACCGGTCTGGTCCGGACGCCACTACCATCCGAATACCTCCTTCGCCATGCTGACGCTCACAGGTTCACCGTGCTCGATACTGTGCGCATCCAATGCAGCAACAGCCGCCTCTACAGCTGCCGAGCGCCGCTCTATGCGTCTGGCAATATATTTGGATAGTCTTTTCCGGATCACAATATCCCGGTCGGCAAAGAGTTTGGTTACCAGCTTTTCCAGCAGGTCATCATCCGGTTCTTTGATTCGCGCCATCGTTACAGCCGAAAGCCGCGATAGCAGATCAGGCAGGCGCACCGGCCAACGGGCCGGGGGCGTGCGTGCCGTCATCAGGATCGAGCCGCCCTCTTCACGCAGAATATTCAAAAGGTGAAATAAAAAAGCCTCGGATTCCTGCGTGATCAACCAACGATCGCAATCCTCAAGGATTACACGACCGGATGCCGCAATATCCCGGACGTCCGTTGTACGATCCGCGAAAGATGCATCGTTTTCCAGTGCCCAGACCATCGCAAGGTGGGTCTTGCCGCACCCTTCCGGCCCGACCAGTGCCAGCCGGTTATCCGGCCAGCGTGCCGCGTGCTTTAAAAATCCCAACGCCTGCGCATTGCTACCCGAAGAAATAAAATCCGCCCGTGTTGCACGGTTATAACGCGGCCACGGCAAATCCAGCGGAATTTGCCTCGGTTTATTTGTGGCAGCGCTGCTGGTCATCAATCGGCACGTCCGGTGTAAAGCTGGCTATCCTGGTATTGTTTTACACCCCAGCGGGCAATAACGCCAAGAGAAGCCGCCAGCGGAACCGCCACCAGCAGGCCCGGGAATCCGAACACATAGCCGAAAGCACTAAGTGAAAAAATCAACCAGACCGGATGTAAACCAACCCGTTCCCCGATCAGCAACGGCGACAGGACATTACCCTCAATCGCCTGTCCGAACAGGAAAATACCCGCAATCACTGCGATTTGGCCGAACTCTCCCCAGAAATGGGCCATAGCAAGCACCATCGACAGCAACAAACCGGCAATGGACCCGACGAAGGGGACAAAACTGATAATTCCGGCGAAGGCCCCCACCAGAACTCCGAAAGGCAGACCGGCAAACGTAAGTGCCACGGCGTAAAAGGTCCCTAGAATCAGACAGACCAGAAGCTGTCCGCGCAAAAACGCCGCGAGTGTCTGATCGATCTCTCCCGCCAACCGCCGAACCGTTCCGAGAGACCGGCGGGGCAAAAGGCCGTCGATGGTGCCGACAACGCGCTTCCAATCCAAAAGCAGATAAAAAGCGACAATCGGCGTGATAACGGCAATCCCGAGAAACCCGGCGACAGCGGAGCCGCCGGTCAAAAGCCCTTTCAGCACCGTCACACCCCAGCGCGAAGCAGGTTCGGCAAGCGCCGTTGTGCCACTGCGATCCGCAGCTTTTGCAAGTTCACCTTGAAAAGCTCCGGATGAAAAATCCGGGAAGACAGCCGGAAATGCATCATGGGCGCGCGCCGCCAGGTTTTCGATATAGCCGGGCGCGGCGACGGCAAAGCGTTGTGCCTGATCCGCAAGCACAGGGGCAATCAGGGCAATCGCTATCAGCAGGACAACAAAAACGGACGCGGTGATACACAGTGTTGCCGCAGTTCGCGACAGGCCGCGCCGCTCAAGCTTTGTGGCCAACGGGTCCGTCAAATAAGCCAGCCCCGCGCCAAACAGGAACGGGGCAAGAATGCCACTGAAAACATAGAGAAACAGCAGAAAGGTACCTGCTGCTGCGGCCCAGTATCTGATAATCTGACGCTGTGTCATGCTGTCTTTCACGTTCCCGGATAGCACCTGCGGCAACAGGCTTTCAGTGCAACATCGACTGATAACACTTGTGGCAGGACTGCTTATACAAAAACCGTACAGCCGGATTTAAAAGATTATCACGGCGCATGCCAATCAACGGATATTTTTACGCTCGCTGATGCTCAATGCTGTCTGGAAAAAGCGGTTAGCGGTATCCCATTGCCTTTCAGCGCGGGCCTGAGCCGCCTTTTTCGAATAGAAAACACGCAATCTTTCAAGACCGCCCAGAGCCACACTGTCTTTCTCATCAAGATCCAGTACGGAACGGAACGTATCATAAGCATTTCCGGTTGCAGGTGCGATGTAACGTTTAGCCTCAAAATGCCCTTCGGCGATTGCATTCAGTTCATCAATCCGCGCCTTTAATTCTTCACCGTCAGCACCGTTCGCCGCAGCGCGGGCACGCAGACTTTGTACATCCCCTTTTGCAACCTCAACCACGCCTTCAGGCAAAATAACTTTTGATTTGTCCAATGCAGCATCGAGCAAATCCAGCGCACCACGCGCAATGCTCACGCCCTCTTCGGGCAATTTCGCGTCAAAATTGCCGATTGTATCCTTGAGCGTAACATTAGCGCCCCAACCTCCACCTGATTGCACAGGCTGCGCAGGTTGCAACCCTGTCTGGGTTCCGTCCAGAGCCGGCAGCGCAGGCAGTGGCGCCTGAGCATCAAAACCGGCAACCACCGTATTACCTGAAGTATCCTGCGGGAAAGAACCGGAAGCCTCGCCGAACAACCCGGAAGTTCCGGCACTCACCGCATCCACCGCTTTCGACCCGGCACCGGAAACGGTCGAAACCGCACTGGATGCCGTTCTGCTGACCACGTCTGTCGCTCCGGCAATGGCACTGCGGACGTGGCCCTGCACAAGATAAATACCAAAGATCAGTACAAAGCACCCTGCAGCAATGCCTGCCATTTGAAGCTGGCGCTGACGTTGACCGGCCACTTGCGTTTTCATAACGCGTTTTTCCGATGGCGACTGAGTCCGCGCACCTTTGTTGGCTCTGCGCCCGGCCGCAACTACATTTTTCGTTTGCGGGTTACGCCGCATTTGCGGTCTGTCCGGTTGCGCGCCCGTAACTTTGGATTTCATACGCGAAATTACAGTCTCACCTTTTGTGCCGACGCTGCCGAGCACTCCGGCAGCCGCAGCGCCCAATCCGGCAACTTTTGACACTCCGGTTGCATGACCTTCATCTGTACGATCAAAGTAAGGGTCATCGAAATCATCGTCGCGCGCGCCGTTGCTCAGCGGTGCAAATCCTTCATCTTCGTCGCTCTCATCTTCATACTCATCATCCGTGTCTGGCGTTTCAAACCCGTTTGCAACAAAAGAAAAGAAGTCTTCATCAATCTTGCCCAGGTCATCACCTTCATCATCCGCGCCTTGCGCATCAGAGTGACGGCCAGCGCCCTGCGGCTGTGCTTCAAGACGATTCATAGCCGAGAGGACTTCATCCTCTTCGTGACCGGCTTCAGGTTGATGGGGCATTCTGTTCCTCCGGTCATCGCCGCCATGCAGGTCGGCACTGGAAAACGGTCCGGTAAAATCAGCCGACATATCGTCATCGGGAAACGGATTTGTCGCCGGTTCGATCATCAGGGCTTCCGCAGCCTCTTCGATCATGGATTCATCAATAGAACGGCCGGGATTTTCAGCCGCGAATAACATTGCATGGGAGCAGATCATACCAATCAGGCGCGGGCTGCCTCCGGTATATTTGGCAACAGCATTGATCGCATGGCCGGTAATCGGTTCAGGCGTAATTTTCTCAAGCGGAGCCAACCGCTTTTTCAAAAAATGCTTCAGTTCATCACGTGTAAAGAACCGCAGTTCATACCGGCGTGCAATGGCATCGCGCACTTCCGTAAAGCTGCTATCCTCCAGAAGTTCGGATAATTCCGATCCGCCGGTCAGCATAAACTGTAAACCGACATTCGTACCATCCTCAAGCTGATCGAAACAGGCCAGCTTCGGAAGCATACGCAGCACATCCGGATCAAGATTCTGGGCTTCGTCGATGAAGATAATCGACGTTTCGCCGCGCTCTGCCTGTGCGTACAAAAATTGACGCAAGCCAATCGCCTTGTTGGATGCATCCTGTATTTCTTCAGCGACATGCAACGAATTATGCAGAAAATTGACGAACTCGCGGAAGTTCAGTCCGGCGTATTGCAGAAACAAAGGTATAACAGTGTTACCGAGATTTTCTGAAATCGCCCGCATCAGCATCGTTTTGCCGCAACCGGTCGGACCTGTCAGAATGGAGATGCCCTCGCGCTGCTGAACCCCTTCAACAACACCATCCATCGCTCTCCAATGCGAGGCATTGAAATAAAACGGACTTGAGAGGTCTTCGAGGGCATTCGCCTCAAAACGGGCAGCAACAGACATTCGAACGTCTCCGAATTTTTGGTAATCCGGAGTTATGGTATGGTTAAAAACTGAAGGATTAGTTTCCCGCGCTTCAATTAACGCCGCTGCGCCACTGCTTTTGTTTCCGGTATATCGTCGCAGGTGAGAGATTCAGGAAAACCGCCGCTTTTCTGACATCACCGGCACACAGGTCAACCGCGCGCTCGATTGCCTCACGTTCAATTTCGTGCATCGGACGGATTGCCTCAGCCAAGGCATTGAGATCACTTGGATTAGGGGCAGATCCGAGGGGCGTCTGTGCACGAACCGGCTCGGGTTTAACCGGTACAGGCTCTACAGCAGCATCCGTGCTGCCGCCCAGTCCGACCGGAGCGCGCAACATTGCCGCCGTTAATTCAGGGCCTTCACCGAGAACCACGCCGTTACGGAGAATATTCTGCAGTTGCCGGACATTCCCGGGCCAGCGATAGGCACGGATTGCCTGTTTCGCATCATCGGAAAAGCCTTGAAAATCTTTACCCTCTTCTACGGCATACTGACTGAGCAATTTCTGACCGATCAGCAGCATATCATCGCCGCGTGCGCGCAATGGCGGCAGATGGATCGGCACAACATGCAACCGGTAATACAAATCTTCACGGAACCGCCCTGCCGCTACCTCTTCCAGTGGGTCACGGTTGGTTGCACAGATAAAGCGGACATCCACCTGCTCCGGCGAAGGACGCCCGACAGGATTAAAGGTCCCGGTCTGAATAAAACGCAGCAGCTTGGTCTGCAAATGCGGAGACATTTCACATATCTCATCCAAAAACAAAGTACCGCCATCGGCAAGCTTGGCCGCCCCCTGTTTATCGGATGTTGCGCCGGTAAACGCCCCCTTGATATGACCGAAAATCTCACTTTCCATCAACTCGCCGGGAATAGCGGCACAATTAATAGCAACAAATTTTTTCCTGGAGCGCTGACTGTTATCGTGAATGGCCTGTGAACAGACTTCCTTGCCCGTACCGCTTTCGCCGGTGATAAAAACCGTGGCATTCGACTTTGCGGCACTGTTAATCAGGCGGTAGACTGCCCGCATCGGCACGCTGGAGCCGATAAAACCTGAAAATCCCTGCACATCGCCATCTATGTCATACGGTGCCTTGTTCACAGTTTTTTTCGGATCGGCGGTATGAACGGGCTTTTGCGGCGGGTTCGCTTCGGCCTCTCTTGTTTCTTCCGCTTTCAGAAAACGGCTATGATCAAGATGATTGCGGATTGAAACCAGCAATCGCTCTTCTGCAAAGGGCTTCATCAAAAAATCAACCGCGCCGGCCCGCATTGCATCAACGGCGACCCCCACAGACCCCTGCGCGGTAATCACGATAACCGGCAGGGAAATCTGCTGATCCTTCATCCATCCGAGAACCTCCTGCCCTGAGATATCGGGAAGGCGGAGATCCAACAGAACAAGGTCAACATCGCCAACGAGTAATTTTTCTTTCGCAGCACCGCCGGATTCCACATGGATCGTCGTATAAGGTTCATCGCGCAGGAATCCGAGATACGTGCGCGCAAGTGCAGGCGTATCCTCGACTAGCAAAACACGGGCATCAGCCAGGTTTGCGCTATCACGAACCTTATCACTCAAAAAGCCAAACCCTCTGTAAATCGCAATATGAGTCTCAAATTGCATACAGATTTAAAAAAATCAATCATTCAATCGTTAAGATTGCTAAATTTCAGCCGTTCAGAGATGACAAACGTCGGGATGGGAACCGTGTCGTCGCAGACAGACCTTCACCCGGGGCCGTTACGATGTTGAATTCCGCCTGATGCAAATCAGCAAGCCGCGCGACGATTGCCAGTCCAAGTCCGGTGCCCCGGGATCGGGTTTCCGCATTCGGCTGACCGAAAGGTTCCAATGCAATCGTCAGGTCTTCGCTGCTCATTCCCGGACCGGTATCGCGCACAGTGATTGTCATATCACCATTTTCGACAATAGCCGTTTCAATAAAAACACGTGATCCCGGCCCGCATACTTTAACGGCATTCGATAGCAGATTGAGCAAAATCTGCTTTACCCGACGCGGATCAGCAAAAAGTTCAGGCTCAGAACCATTCGGCTGATAAAGAATATCAACGCCTTGCGCTTCCGGCAGGCCGCGCGCCAAACGGATAATCTCCGTTATAATCGCCGACGGATTGCACCATTCCTCATAAATGGTCAGATTGCCGGTCTCCGCCCTCGATAAATCAATCAGATCATCGACAAGCTGAAGTAACAATACGCCGCAATCGTGAATATCATCCGAAAAAGCCTGCACATCCTCATTGGACAACGGCGTTTTACGGGGTTTGCGTAATATGGATGCACCGCCGATCACTACATTCAGCGGAGTACGCAATTCATGGCTGATATTCGCCAGAAACCGGGTCTTCGCCTGATCCGCAGCCAGAACAGCGTCCCGCGCGGCCGACAACTCTTTATGGGCTATGGCAAGAGAGTTATGCTGATGAACCAGACGCTCCTGCACGGATGCCTCCTCACTGACATCGCGCAGCAAAATCCACAAATGTCCTGTACCGGTATCCCGCTGCACGGATATTGCCACCGGTTGCTCATGCTGCATACCCAGAGATACAAACGGCAATTGCAGGTACGGAACTTCCTGCGCCAGCTCCTCTTCCATGCCGATCAGTGCGGGCACGGTATCACGAACATCTTCACCAACGGGGATATCACACCAATCGCCGACGACCTCATTGACGATCAGGTCCTCATCCACACGTACGGCGACGATCCGTATACCCTCAAGGATAATATGCGCATCAAAACTGGATACGCTGCTCATACACTTTCCGCCTTCCCGCCTATGATGCGCAGTGTCAGGTCACGGAACAGCGCCGGAACCGCATCGCCGGTCTTGGCACTTGTACAAGCAATAAACGCACCGTAACGGTCCTTCAGTGCGGCAATCTCCGCAGTATCAGGCACAGGGGCAATATCGCACTTGTTCAGGGCAAAGCCCATGGGTCTTCCCGGCAGCCTGGCCTCAATCATATCGGCTGCACGCTGCATAGGTTCGGTCATATCGGTGCGGGTCAGATCCCCGACGACAATCGCACCGGAGGCACCGAGTGAATACCGCATCATCTGTTCGCCCGGCAAAGGGGCACCCTCGATATCCCACAGCACAAGCTTAACCAGTTCCTCTGTGCCGTTAATCGGGATTGTGTCGGAATGTTTATAAAGATGTACCCCGAGAGTCGCCCGGTACTGGTCACTGAAAACATCCAGGACATAGCGCCGGATCAACGATGTTTTACCAACCCCGAAATCGCCTATGACAATGATTTTATGCGCTTTCATCAATTGCCTCCGGACACCAGCGCGATATCCAATTCTATGTTCAATGTGGCAGTGCTCGAAGCCAGGCGCGCTTTTAATGCGTCCAGCGATTGCCTGTCCGGCAGCAGACCGGAAATAACAAACGGAGACCCGCGGTCCTTCCGCGTAACAGTCAAAGGATAAGCGGTAAGGCGCATATCATCGGTGATAACGGCCTCAATGGTCGCAATTCTACGGGCTTCATGGGCATTCGTAACGGCGCTATGTCCCCAGAGTAAACCGGCAATCAGCGCAATTATGCCAAGAACCCCGAACATGATTTTAGAGCCGGATATACCACCGGAATTATCATCCTGCGGTTTATTGAAATCATCCAGCATCAGAGCCGCATCCGCGGCATCGTTGCCCATACGCTCGAGAGCAGTTTCAAGCAACTCATCCATGCGGGCTTCAATTTCCGGCGGCGCAATCCCGGAACACCGCAAAGCCATCAGCTGCGTCGGCGTTCCACGCAAATAAACAGTGTCCTCGGTAAAGGAAAAACGGCGCAAATCCCCTGCACCTGTTGCACCATAAGCTTCACTTGCAAACCCTTGCAGCGCGGCAATCATACCGGCCATCAGGTCTTCATCGGGGTTACCATCCGTTAAAGTATCCGATGCGCTGCGTTCAACCGCAAGCAGCACCCCCGATTGGCGCTCGATCAGCATGGCTTCCTTGACCATGAATGTCGTGCCGTCTTCCAGCAGCCAACCGGCAGGCGGTGTTCCCGTCAAACGCCCTTTCAGTGCGGCGATCCAACGGTCAAAGGGCAAAGCATCATCGACCTTGCGGTTCAGATCCTCCATCGCCTTGGCAATGGCAAGCTTGATCAATAGTCCCATGCGCGGATAGATGGCTTCAATCAGCTCATCTTCCGAGTTCAGAATTTCAGTTTTTATCGTGCCGATAACATGCGGAGCGAGCGTATTGGCCAATTCGCCCGGCTTATCCTGCCCTGCCTGGCGCAGCGCACCGGTAAAGGCCG
>CALFWP010000194.1 GCA_937927905.1 uncultured Neomegalonema sp. | reverse complement strand
GCGCCATTGCCGCCGAAGGGATTAGGCCGTGATGTTATTGAGGATTTGGTGGAAACTGCGGGCTGGGCTCCCTTTCACCGGCCTGCTTATTGTGCGCGTGAAAAGGGAGAGGCGACTGTCGAACCCTGGCGGTTTGTTATGCTTGATGTAAATGATTGCCGCAGTCTGCTTACGCGGCTTTCAGAAATCCCGAAACCTCCGGGAAAAATCGCGAATATGCTGGCTGTTGCGGACGCTCTGATCCTCGTGACCTGGCTGCCGGAGCCGTCCGGTAGCGGGCTGTGGGAAGCAAATACATTCAACATGGAGCACATTGCGGCAGCATCCGCAGCCATTCAGACTTTGCTCCTTGAAGCCACGGCACGGGGGATCGGGAATTATTGGTCCAGCGGCGGGTCACTGGGCACGCCCGAAGCGTTTGATATGCTGAATATCGGTCGTGATAATGTGCTTTTGGGTGCGGTTTTCCTGTTTCCCGAACCTTGCGAAGCGACCGAGGCCGCCCTCGGAAAAATGCGGGAAAAGCGCAGTGCGGCGGATGCCTGGTCATGCTGGGCTGATCTTGGCTGACCGGTGTGATCGGGATATCTGTCGAAACACCGGACGATTACTGGCAGATTGAAGCTCTGCTTGATACGGCCTTTGCTCCCGGGCGCACCGGCCTGTCATCGTACCGCCTGAGAGACGGCGTTGAACCGGTGAGAGAGTTATGCCTGATTGCGCGCGATGAGGATGAAACCGGATCCCTTGCGGGCATTATCCGGTTCTGGCCGGTGCTGATCGGTGAGAAAAAAAAACCGGCGCTGTTGCTTGGTCCGGTGGCGGCGCACCCGACCCGGCAGGGTGAGGGTATCGGTGCCGTCCTGATACTGGAGGGGCTGGAACGCGCGGCAGCTGCGGGTTGGGAGCGCTGTATCCTGATCGGTGATGAACCTTATTACAGCCGTTTCGGGTTCAGACGGGCACTTGCCGGGGGAATTTCATTTCCGCCGCCGACAAACCCCAACCGTATTCTTGCAAAAGAAATCTCTGACGGAGCCATGAATGGCGTCAGTGGAGATGTAGAACGCTGGCAGCTCTGAGCACAGCTGAATGGTCTTAAAAACTACAGGACCGGCGCGCCTGCATTGCGGATAAAGCGCATGATTTTATCAACGTCTTTTAGACCTGCCCCGCTTTCGACACCCGAGGAGACATCGACCTGTTTTGCCCCGGTCAGGCGTATGGCCTCGGCGACATTATCCGGTGTTAATCCGCCGGCGAGCATCCAGGGTTTGGATATCCTGCGCGTTGACAGCAGACGCCAGTCGAAGGAAATACCATTCCCGCCGGGCAAAGTGGCACTCTCTGCAGGCTTTGCATCAAAGAGGATAACCTGAGCCGGTTCTGCAAGTTTAAGCGCCGCGTCCACATCCGCAGCAACAGCTACCGGTGTGGCGGCAATGACAGGCAATCCGCTTCGTTCACCGATTTGCGCAAGGCGTGCGGGATCGGACACTTTATGCACCTGTATCATGTCAAGGGGAACGCGGTGTGCGATGTCATCAAGCATCGTATCGTCAGGATCGACAACAAGCCCGACCTTTGCAACACCGGCAGGGACGCGTACGGCAAGTGCGGCAGCATCGCGTGGCGTTACCGAACGCGGAGACGGCGGGTAAAATACAAAACCGACATAATTCGCGCCGGAACTGACCGTAGCATCCACTGTTTCAGGAGTGCTCAACCCACAGATTTTAACAGCGGCCAAGATTTGTTTCCTTCAGTCCGGATGCTCAGGTGCGGTATAAGCACTCACCGTCTGCGATTATGCAACCCGAAGACATAATCCGGATCATCATTATCAACAGCTTCCGCTATCGTATTCTGGTCATAATCACGAAGGCGGCGGCGGTTGTCAGCGCCATTGCCCCAGACCATCAAAGCACCCATGGCGGCACCGAACCCGACTGACCAGCAGATGACTTTCCACAACGCCATGGCCCGCACAGGCTCTTCAAGCCAACTGAGTCCGTTGGCATCAACAGAGTCGAGGCGGATATGTACGATCTGCGGATTCAGCAGGATGATCCAACTCAGGATCATGCCGAATATCGTCGCAATTATGATCGAGATATAGCGCATCAGTCGCTATTATAGCCTTCGTTCAGGCGTTCGCGCAGTTCTTTGCCGGTTTTGAAGAAGGGAACCGATTTTTCAGGAACATCCACGGATTCTCCTGTACGTGGATTGCGGCCGACGCGACCGTCGCGGTGCTTAACAGAAAACGCGCCGAAACCACGCAGCTCGACACGATCACCATCTGCCAATGCCTGTGAGATCGAGTTGAATATTGTTGATACAACCCGCTCAACGTCCCGTTGAAAAAGGTGCGGGTTTTCTTCTGCCAATTTTGTTATCAGTTCTGATTTTATCATAGTCCAAGCGTCCTTATCCCACACTCGACCCGTGTGGCTAGAGCCAAGAAATCTCATGCTTTCCGGTCAATGTCCAGTGATTCAGCGTGATGTTTTACGAGTCACCGGTAAATTGCATACAGCCCGGTGGATAAAACCGGCCGGTCCGAGCGCACCATACCGAACCGGTCGGCAAGATCCTCAAGAAATTCTTTTTCCTGCTGTCCGTAATCGATAATTTTTCGGTCTTTTTCAATGCCGCGATCCGATTCAAGCCACGCAACAGCGTCTTCTTCACCGCCGAGATCATCAATCAGAGAAATATCCCTGGCTTGCCGCCCGGTGAACACGCCGCCATCCCGGATTTGTCCGAGGGCCTTTTCGGATAGGGCACGCCTTGATGTCACGAGATCAAGAAACCAGTTGTAGGATTCCGCGACCATATCCTGTTGCGCATCAAGCGCTTCGGGAGTGACGGGCTGAAAGGGGCTGGGCTGTGCCTTTAGTGGGCCGCTTTTGACTTCCAGAATCGAGATTCCGATCCTGTCCAGCAGGTTATGTGCGTTCGGGGCCTGTGCGATGACACCGATAGAACCGGTTATTGTATTGCCCCGGGCGATAATATGATCCGCCGCGATCGCCGCCATATATCCGCCGGAGGCGGCGACATTGCGCATGACGGCAACAACAGGTTTTTCTTCCGCAACTTTCCGGAGTGATTCATATAATATTTCGGACCCGACAATTGTGCCGCCCGGACTGTCGATGCTGACAATCAGTGCCTCTATTTTTTTGTTTCCGGCTATGTCTTTCAGTGCCTTGTCACGTACTTTATCATCGGTGATCACGCCATCGATTGCATAACGGGCGATATGCTGACCGGTCGTCGGTTTTTGTTGTGACAGAACTGTCAGCACGGCCACGATCATTGCCAGGGCAGCAATCACCCGCCAGCGGAAGCGGCTGCGGCGAAGGCGTTTACGTTCTTCGTATTCCTCAATAACGTTCATGGGGTGCTTTGCCTCTTTTCAGAAGGAACTGACTATGCCGAAGGGCTATTGGATTATGCATGTTGATGTCGATGATAGTGGTAAATATTCTGAATATCTTGCGCAGGACGCGCTTGCTTTCGAAAAATATGACGCCCGTTTTCATGTGCGCGGCGGCCGGAGTGAGGGACCCGAGGGACCGGTGCGGTCCCGCCATGTCGTGATCGAGTTCGACAGTTATGAGCGGGCGCTTGAGTGTTACCATTCTCCGGAGTATCAAAAGGCTGTTGCATTGCGGCAGGCCGCATCGGGGTCTGAGATTGTTATCGCCGAAGGTGTATAGACACTCACGGAGCGGGTGCATTCGAACTTGCCCCTCTTATGGCCGCCTTACGCCCTCCTGCAGTCTGAAATGTTCAGCCGTGGCTTTCAGCACCTCATCACCGGGCAAGCCGCCCATGCGGGAATGAATATAGTCGTAAAAAGCGCGACTGAACCAGGGCAGGCGAGCGCTGTCCCGCTGTGCCTTCCACTGTGCAGAGGCGCAAAGACGACGCAGAACCGGTCCGGATTCATGATCTTCCGGCAGGCTGTTCAACACGTTATAGGCGGAAAAAAACCTGTCATGATGCTGTTGCCGGACATTTTTGGATAGCTCTCCGGGGCGTTCCTGCGGCTGGCAGGCAAGGGTCGCATCGGTCCAGAGCATGGTTTGAATCCGCGCGCCAAGGCGCAAGGGAAGCGATTGATCCTGAATGAATATCCGCTCGTCGCATCCGCCCGCCGCCATATAGACCGCACGGGCCACCATCAGCGCGATATGGGTTATGGGTTTGGCCGCAGCAAAGCTGAGCGGTTCGGCGATCAGTTGTGCCTGTGCATCTTCAGGCACCGGTGCAATCTCTTCATTGCGTCTGCACCCGTAAAGCAAAGGTGCCTGACGCTGTTCCAGCGCGGCCATCATCCATTGTGATGCATTCGGTGGCAGGGAGTCATCCCCGTCCAGAAGGTGCAGCCAGCGGCCCGCAGCCGATCTCACACCCTGATTAAGGCGTATCGCGGGGCCTGCATTCTCGGTGTTCTGGATAATGATCACCCGGGAGTCCGATGCGGCAAAACTGCGCAAAACCTTTACAGAATCATCTGTTGAGGCATCATCGACGAAGATGAATTCGCGTGTAAAATGACCGCGCTGCTCCTGTAGACTACGCCATACGCGGGGCAAAGCCCAGGCCTTGTTATAGACTGTTATGACGTAGGAAATATCAGTCATGTGTGATCAGTCATGCCAGTAATCCGCAATCCATGTCGCGGGACGCAGGCCCTTATACCATTTTCCGGGCCATTGCCCAGCCAAAGCATCATCCGGATTGGGATGACCGTGAAAAACAACAACCCGCGCTCCTGCCGGTATTTTTGACGGGATAAAGCGGTTGAAGAGACCAAGCGGACCTTTCGGCAGGCAGTGCTTTTTGAAACTCACGCACCATTCTGCGGGCCAGTATGTCAGGCGTTTCCGGCCCAGCTGATGGCTGAGATAGGTCTGTTCAATACGATACATATCTACCCAGTGCTGTGTAGATTGAGTGTTATAAACATCCAGTAATTCGGTAAACTGTCCGATTTCAAAGCGGAATACGGATGAATTGCCGACAATGCGCTTTGGGTGGGTCCAGTTATGAATGATGCAATAATCACCGGGCAGGTCAAACAGGTCATCCAGCGGTCCCACCACGACAACATCTAGATCCATGAAAAGCGCCGTACCCTCCAGGTCGGCAAGCTGCGGCGCATAAAGAGCAAGCTTACGCCATGGGGTATTTTCGTAAGGTGCATCAACACGCATCTCAGGAATTGGCGCGTGCTCGATACCTTGTGCAAGGCCCTCTGTATTATCGGTAAAGCACATAAACCGAAAAGGACGCTTGAGATTCCGCCGTGTCATTGCATAGAGCCGGTTTACATAGTCCGCCCCGTACAGCGTGCCCCATTTCATGCAAACAACATTGACCGGCGCCGTCATAGAATTACCTCGCATATATAGGATGTCCGTACCGGATGGTGCCCCGATACACCAGTGTCAATGCGTGGTGCTGCATGAGGAACATATTCCGGAAAAATGAATTATATAATTTTTTTTCATTGTTCATTGTGTTGGGCTCATTCAAAAGAGTACTTAACGTGTTTTCCGGGAGAGTGATTCTATGTCATTGTCAGGACGTTTGGCGGCAAAGATTGTTCAGCTTCGTCTTCTGTGGGTCGTCATTTCACTGGTGCTGGTGGTTATAGCGGCAAGCGGCGCGCGCTATCTGACGCTGGATCCGGATGCCAGGATATTTTTTGCCGAGGAAAACCCCGACCGCATAGCCCTGGATTTGTTTGAAGCCGAATTCGCCAAGGATGATAACCTGATTTTTGTGCTGGAGCCGAAGGACGGACAGGTGTTTACGCCCCGTACCCTCGGTGCGATCGGAAAAATGACCGAGGCTTCATGGCTGTTGCCATCTGTCCGGCGGGTCAATTCGGTCACGAATTTCCAGAACACCTTTGCGGAAGGTGATGACATGACGGTGCGTGATCTTGTCGAAGATCCTGACAATGTCTCGCAGGAGCAGGCGGATGCCGCCAAAGCCGTTGCCCTCGACCGGGTATCACTCGTTCATGCTCTGATATCCCCCGCTGCCGATGTAACGGCCGTCTCGGTTATGTTCCGGCTGCCCGGAAAAGACCCGGCAAAGGAAGTGCCGGAGATTGTTGCAGAGGCCCGTGCGCTCGCGGATGAATTTGAAACCGCTTATCCGGATATCGCTGTTTATACAACCGGTTCAGTCATGGTGAACAACCAGTTTTCCGAGTCCGGTCAGGAGGATGCAGCGACTCTGACACCACTGATGTTCGGTATGATTCTGCTGATTGTGTTTCTGGCTTTCATGAGCTTTGTGGGCATGATCATGACGATGCTGGTCATCATGTGTTCGGCTCTTGTCGGTCTTGGCGCTTTGGGCTGGTCGGGAACGGCAATCAATTCAGTGACAATTTCCGCACCGTTGATCACGATGACACTGGCCGTGGCAAGTGTGGTTCATATCCTCGCCTCGGTGCGGCAGACCATGGTGGAGACGGATGACCGCAGGATATGGGCACAAAAGGCATTGGAAGATCATATGGGCGAGGTTGCTATTGCCTGTACCACAACGGCAATCGGCTTTCTGGCGCTGAATTTTTCCATCTCGCCGCCCTTTCGTGAACTTGGCAATGTTGTTGCTGTCGGTGTGATTGCCGCGCTGTTTTTTACGCTGACATTATTGCCGGCTATGATCACTTATCTGCCAATGAAACGTCATGCTGCGGTGTCGAAAACTGACCGCTTCATGAAGCCGGTAGCAGAATTTGTGATCCGCAAGCGCAAACAGATTCTATGGGCAGGAACAACAATCGTTGTGCTGCTTATTGCGGGTATTCCGCGCCTTGCACTTGAGGACGATTTCATCCGTTATTTTGATGAACGTTATGAATACCGCCGTGATACCGATTTTTACGAGGCCCGTCTCGGTGGCCTGAATGTTCTGGAATGGGCTTTGCCCTCCGGTGAAGCGGAAGGCATCAGCAAGCCGGACTATCTGCAAAAGGTCGCCGCATTTACCGAATGGCTGCGCGCACAGGATAATGTGCGCTATGTCAGTTCACTGACCGATACGATCGCGCGGCTCAATATGAACATGCACGGTGATGATCAAGCCTTTCACCGTCTGCCCGACAACGCTGATGAAGCGGCGCAATATCTGTTTTTCTACGAACTGTCCCTAGGCTACGGCATGGATCTGACTGATCAGATCAATGTTGATAAATCAAAGCTGCGGGTCAGCGTCAGTCTTGTGGATGTCACCACGGCGCAAATGCATGACTTTACAGATGATGCCGTTACCTGGCTCGAGCAAAATGCACCGGAAATGGCGGTTCAGCCCACAGGCATTATTCATGTGTTCAATCAGATTTCCTACCGCGATGTACGGGCCATGCTGTCGGGTACCGTATTGGCCCTGATTGCAATTTCCATGCTGATTTTGCTGATTTTACGAGACGTGAAACTGGGTCTGATCAGCCTTATTCCTAATCTTATTCCCGCCGGAATGGCCTTTGGCATATGGGGCTATTCCGTCGGTGCCGTTACCCTCGCAATCGCTGTGGTTATTGCCATGACACTGGGTATCGTTGTTGATGACACGGTTCACTTTTTGTCGAAATACAAGGAAGGAAAACGGAAAGGGATGAGCGCGGAGGACGCGGTCCGGCATGCATTTGATAAGGTCGGCATGGCGCTTATCGTCACGACGCTCGCACTGGTCGCCGGATTTATCATCCTCGCACAATCAGGGTTTGCCGTGAACGGCGATATGGCACGCTTGACGGCAATTACAATTACAGTGGCACTGATTGCCGACTTTTTGTTGTTACCGGCCATTCTTATCGCATTGGATCAGAGGAAAGACACTATGAGCATGAAAAAAGCTGCCGCCGCAGGTCTCGCCGTCTTAATCGGGACCGGAGCGGCTGTATCTGAAACCCGCGCCCAAACCGCAGAAGAAAAGGGCCTGAAAATTGCGCAGGAAGCTGACCGCCGTGACCTCGGCTGGGGTAATTTCCGCTCGAAAGGACAGATGATACTGCGCGATTCGGGAGGCAATGAAAGCCGGCGGAATTTTGATGGTCTTAATCTCGAACGCAGCGCCGCAGGCGAAGGAGACTGGTCAATCATCGTGTTCAAAAGCCCGCGTGATATCAAGGGCACGGCAACACTCACCCATTCCAAGGTCGAACCGGCGGATGATGATCAGTGGATTTTCCTGCCCGCTGTCAAACGCGTAAAGCGCATTTCTTCTTCGAACCGGACTGGTAAATTCGTCAGTTCTGAATTTTCCTTCGAGGATCTCGGCTCGCAGGAGGTTGATGACTACACCTATAAATGGTTGCGTGATGAAAAATGCCCTGGCAATGCGTCACTGACCTGTCATGTGACCGAAAGTTATCCGCGCAATACCCGATCGGGATACTCAAAGCGCATCGCCTGGACGGATACGAGCGAATACAGACAATGGAAAGTCGAATTCTACAACCGGCGCGGTGATCTGGAAAAGGCACTGAGCGCCAAAGGGTATCAGCAATATCTCGGGAAGTTCTGGCGGCCGGATGAACTTTATATGGAAAACTTCCAGACCGGAAAATCAACAACGCTGGCCTTTCCCGAATATAAATTCAATGCGGGTCTGGATGAGGGGGATTTTAACGCTCAGCGCCTGTCACGGTTGGCACGATAATGATAAATTACCTGTATAAACTTTATCTTGGTGAAAAAAACTCAGGGATAAAGCGCCGCCTGGGTCATATCGTTGCTGTCATGGTGGCTTTGGCGTCACCGGCATCTGCACAGGATGCGGTTTTGGGGAGTGATTTCAGTTCACTGGAAGGTTCTAGTGAATTTGAGACGACGCTTTTTCCTGAAGAACCGCGTTTCGGCGGTCAGGCCGATCATGCCGTCTCTTTTGCCGTGCGCGGCAAAGCCGTTCTGGAATGGGACGATACCGTGATCGGCGGCTCCGATGCTGTGCTGACAATTTCTCCCTTTGTGCGCATTGATGCACTGGACAGCGAACGGAATCATTTCGATCTCAGAGAGGCAAAGCTCGATCTCCGTTTCGGGGAAACAGATGTGACGATCGGGAATGATTTTGTATTCTGGGGCAAAACGGAAGTCGACCAGATCGTAGACATCATTAACCAGACCGATGGTTTGGAAGGTACGGACGGCGAAGATAAACTCGGACAACCCATGATCCGTATTTCGCGACTGGTCGATATCGGTGATCTTTCAGGTGAGGCCAGCCTGTTCTATCTGCCGTTTTTCCGCGAACGCACGTTTCTGGGTGAAGAAAGCCGCTTGCGCCCCGGCATTGCCATTGAAGACAATAACCCGCGCTATGAAACCGGTGCAGAAGAATGGACTCCGAGTTTTGCGGCACGATTTGCCGGATTTTATGAGAATTTCGATATCGGATTATCCGCGTTTCACGGTCTCAGCCGTGATCCGGCTTTTGAGGTGAATCCCGGTACAGTCGATCCGGCGACCGGCAGTTTTGAACTGCGCCCCGTGTATGGCCGGGTTACGCAACTGGGATTTGACGGGCAATTCACTTCCGATGCCACTCTCTGGAAAGCCGAAGCCATAGGGCGGTTTAATCAGCGTAACCTTGCGTTTGTAAGGGAAGATTACTTTTCGGGAATTGCGGGATTGGAACATACGCTTTTTGGTGTGGCCGAGACAAATGCCGATCTTGGGCTGGTGTTTGAATACGCTTACGATACCCGCGGCGACGATGCCTTGACAGTCTTCGAAAATGACGCCGTATTGGGGGCAAGGCTGGCGTTGAATGACACACAGGATACCTCGGCGCTTTTTACGGCGACAGTTGATACGCAAACAGCCGAAACATTGCTGCGACTGGAAGGGGAACGCCGCATCGGAGACAGTGCGAAGCTGTCAATTGAAGCCGGTGCTTTTTTGAATACGGATCGCAACTCGTTGGCAAATGATTTTCAGGATGACCATTTCTTGCGCGCAACATTGGCGGTTTTCTGGTGAGTGAAAGCCCCGATCAGAGGGACGCGACGCGATGCGCTATTATGCATCACGCTGTGGAGTTGTTCAGTCATTACGGGTATTCAAAAACAAATATTGGCGACATTGCGAAAGCCTGTAACATGTCCGCCGGCAACCTTTACCGGTATTTCAAAAATAAACAAGGTATTGGTGAAGCCGTTGTTCAGGACTATATGAACACTGTAGAAGCGTCCATCAATGTGGAAATGGCGGATTCGGCACTCGGCTGGGAAGACCGCCTGCGTCAGCTGATTATACTCAGTGTCGAGAGTTTAATTTGTCAATACCGGCAAACCCCTAGGATGGTTGAACTGTCTGATATGATCTGCGAAGGCAATAGCGGGATTCTCGCACGGCACATAGAATGGAAAAGAGCCGTTATCAGCGCACAATTGAATGAAGGTGTCCGTCTGGGTGAACTTTCAATAAGTGCCGAGAATACCGATATCGCCGCAGGGATATTGCTGGATTCTGTGCGTGCGTTTCTGCTGCCCAATAATCTTAAGCAAACAGACCTCGATACGGTGCCTGAGCGGGTCACCGGTATTCTCGATTATATGATTGCCGGAATGAAACATGCGCGATAATGGCATATTGAACAAAGGCATATGGCACAAGTCCGCCACCCGATGCGGCAACGGGTTGTGAAAGACCGCAACACGATCCGCTTCAGTAACAGTGATCGCGGAATTCGCGCGGCTGTGTCCTTTCTGCGCAAGAGCGGCCTGGTCGCCTTTCCGACCGAGACGGTTTACGGCCTTGGTGCCGATGCACGGGATGAACGTGCGGTTGCCGGTATCTACCGCGCCAAGGGACGGCCCGCTTATAATCCTCTGATTGTTCATACCGCCGATGCGCAGGCGGGCATCCGTCTGATCGATTTGCCGGACGCGGGTGTAAAGGCCGCAGAAATGTTCTGGCCCGGGCCGCTCACACTGGTTGCGCCGGTGCGCATGGATAGCGGGATTGCAGAGGTTTGCAGGGCCGGTGCCCCGACGCTTGCGGTCCGTGTTCCCGCGCATCCGCTTGCCCGGGCACTTTTACAGGCATTTTCAGGGCCGCTCGCCGCACCCAGTGCCAATATGTCCGGCCATGTCAGTCCGACAACAGCGGATCATGTTATGGAAGAGCTGACCGGCAGGATTGACGGTGTACTGGACGGAGGTTCGTGTGATGTCGGTCTGGAGTCCACCATTCTCGGTTTTGATCCTGATGGCACGCCGCGATTGCTCCGCCCCGGCGGGGTGCCGGTTGAAATATTGGAGGCCGCTCTCGGGACAATCCGTTCGGGCATTGTAACCGAAGATGCTGCACCCACGGCACCGGGACAGCTTTCATCCCATTATGCGCCCGGTGCCGTGGTCCGTCTCAATGCGGATAAGCCCGCTGCGGGCGAAGCCTGGCTTGGTTTCGGGGCAGGCCCGGAAATATATCCTACGGTTGCACTTAATCTGTCCGCATCAGGTGATTTGGGTGAGGCGGCGAAAAACCTGTTCGCCTGCCTGCGTCAGCTGGATGAATGGATGGACGGTTCGGGAACGATTGCGATTGCGCCCATTCCCTGCACAGGTCTGGGACAGGCGATCAACGACCGGCTCAGGCGCGCAGCAGCGCCGCGATCCTAAGCCCTTGCACGGGCTAACCGTTCAGGAATCATACCGGCCACCATACCGATAATGCGGGATTCGGCACTGTCGGGTCTGCCTGCAGAGCGCCATAAAATGTACAGCGCAAACGAATAGGACAGGACACCTGCAATCATACTTGCGGTAATTTGCAAAGCGGCAAATGCTGCCCCGCCGTCATACGGCAACAGTATTTGAACCGTTCGCACAGCGAATATCATCACAAGACAGGCTCCGAGACAGCGGGGTGCCCAGTCCAGCACATCAATAGCAAACCCTTTTGTCAGAGACAGAGCCGCCCTCATCACGAGAACCGCAAACACAAATCCCATTGCGGACATGGCCCATGCAGCGCCGGTCAGACCATATTCAACAGAAGCCCACCAGATTGCAGGTGCGCCAAGTATCAGTGTGTTGATCTGTAACGGGGCAAACCTTTTCGGCTCTCCCATCGAGATCAGCAGCGGCCAGCAAAATTGTACCGACGCTCCGGCCAGACCGTAAAGACACAAAATCTGAAGCGGAGGGGCTGCCGCAGCCCAATCCGGTCCGAAGGCCAGGCGGATAGTCGGTTCCGCAATCAGTGCCACGCCCAGCGCAAACGGCACAGCAATGACCATTGCCACACCATAAGCGGTTGCAAACTGATACCGCAGGTCTTTCAGACTGGATTGCAGTTTGGCAAAACCGGGCATTGTTGCCCGCCTGAGCGGTTGGGCAAAGTCATTGGACACCAGATTGGCAAGCTCCATGGCCAGCGCATGAATGCCGAGTGACCCGAGGCCGACAGTCTTGCCTAGGATCATCGCATCCACACGGCGATGGGCAAAATCCAGCAGATTCATAGCCAACATCCATTTGGAGAAGCCGAACAATTCGCCGAATGTTTCCAGGCTAAGGCGCGGGCGCATCGGATGCAGGATGTACGAGGCGACAACAGAACTGAGCGACCCGATAATCAGACCAGCCACCAGAGCACGGTAATCGGGCCAAATCAGCAGAGCAAACGCGATAGAGGCCGCACTGCCGCTCAGCTTACGCGCAGCCAGAAAGATGAAATCTTTACCGAAGGTAAAGTCACGTTGAAAATCCGCTGTGCCCATATTGGTCAGGCCGAAAATGACCGCCTGTGCCGCCAAAGCCCATGCAACATATTCCAGCCGCTCGTCACCGTAAAACTCCGCCAGAGGCTTGGCGCAAAGCAACGCGAGACACGCAATCAGAACGCCCCTCATCAAAGCCATGGTAAAGGCGGTATCGTAATGTTTTTTCTGAGGGTCCGGATGCCGGACAATCGCGGCATTCATGGATAGATCACTCACAGCTTCAAATGCGCCGATCAGCGCAACCGTCAGCCCGACGACACCGAAATCGGCAGGCGGCAACAGGCGTGCGAGTATCATCACATTTATCAGACCCGATGCGCGCATCAGCATCCGAGCGGATAGCATCCAGACGGCGCCACCGGCCATCTTCCGGCTCAGATTCGGGTCTTTTTTACTCATTCGGCAGCCACTTTTGCGCCGGGGGCCGCAACAAGGCCGTGGAGAATCGGTTCAAGGGCAACCAGCTGTGTATCAACCGCCGCATTTTTACGAATGGCTTCCGGTAATTGCGGAACAACGCCGATCGCGCGCTTTGTAGCGAGCAGTTTAGCCAGTCGGGTCGCAATGACCTTCGGTTCGTTTGAGAAAATGCCAAGGTTACGCTCGCGTATGATCCCGGCGGTGATGCCTTTACTGTATCCCATGGCGATGACCGGGCGCCGCGTTCCTATTGCGTTGAACACGTCTTCGGGGATGTAACCGGCATCACTTTCATCATTGCACAGGGTAATGACGAGCGCGTCGGCACCATACCGGCGTTTAACCAGCTCTTCCGGGTTATCCGCCGGTATAATCGAAATCTGTTTGTTTAAACCTGCTGCCTGTGCCGCCTTTAATGCGGCTTCGGTTTCATCTCCGGCTATTGTGAGGTGAATGTCCTGTGCTCCATCGGCCAGAGCACGGATGCCATCCAACAGAACGGAAATCTGTTCGCCCCGCGGGTGTTTTTCGGGAATATAAAACAGATGAAGTGTTTTACGGTCGTCATTCAGCGGGACCGGAGATAATGGCGGATAACTTTCGGGATCAAATCCGTCCATGATTGTATGCACTTTTCCCGCCCCGTAGCGGCGGGCGTAATCCTGTGCCCAGACTTGCGATGTCAACACGATCGCATTGGCCCGTTTCAGGAGGTCCTTTTCTTTTTGCACGTCTTTCGGGTTACGCCGTTCAATGCCGCTCTGCCGGTTTCCGGTCGGTGTGCATGCCTGAAGATCAAGGGCAAACGGAATGTTGTGTGTTGTCGAAACCCGGGCCGCAACCGGGGCTATAACATGAGGGGGGCAGACCCCATAAATGACATCCGGCATCCATTCATTCAACAGTTCCGAGGCTGTCAGAATAGCGGCCTTGTACCATTCGCGGTCTGTATCGGTTGCGCGCTTTGATCCGTAAAGGCGGGAAATCCGCCCCATGATTGTCTGTTCGTATATGTCCGGTGGCAATGTCCGGGTAATACGATCAGCCGGAAGAACCGGTTCGGCAAGGTGTAAACTGTCATCTTCATGGGCACAGATAACGCGGACATCATATCCTTTCAGCAACAAAAACCGTGCAATTTTTCCCGCACGATCGGTAGCATAAGGTGCATTGTAACTGAGTAGGAGAATGCGCACACCGGCCCTTTCATCGGAATTGTTCTCACTACATTTTACCGGGTTACAATTACCAACGCGTTTAGCCGCGCCGGACTATGCCGTATGATTAAGGTGTTATCACCGGCATTCTGTCTGTTTTGCCGGTTTTGGCAAACCTGCGCATTTTGGCAGTCTTATATTACATGATACACTGGTGTTATTGTCAGTTAAGTATAGGAGACGCATGTCTTTATGAGGATTCGGGCAATGTCCCGCTGATGGTGTATTCCAATATTTCGACCACCTTTGCAGGGCGTTTTGCAACCGCCAGTGCCGCCGCATCCACCTCTTTAAGAGCATGTGCGTGTTCGTCCTGATGCAGAATAATCAGCGGCTTTCCAAGCGCAGCGGCCATACCCGCATCAAAGGCGGCGTTCCATTGTTTGTATTTTTCGCCGAAACGCACTACGACAATATCGGCCTTTTCAATCAGGGTTCGGGTGCGGATGGCGTTGAGCTGTGCGCCCTTACGGTCATGCCAGAATTTATCAGGCTCCGCTCCCATCAGGATTACACCGCAATCATCTGATGCGGCGTGATCCGTCACCGGCGCGCAAAACGTGACCGGCAGGCCCCTGGCCCGGGTGCCGTTTGCGATTTCAGCACGCCAGTCCGTATGGATTTCGCCGCTGAGATAGACAGTCCAGTTCATCACACTCTCCCTTTTATCTTACGGGATTTAGCGTGATTGCGGCGGAATGAAACCCTGTAACTTTTCAGCCAGACATCCGCTTTGATGCCTCCTGTGCCGCGACCCAGTCGGAGATGTTGGATCCCATTCTATTGTTGCCCCCGGGCAGAGGCATCATAATGAGGCCGCTTTCATTTTTGGAGGCATCACGGATCGTTTCATTGCTGTCGAGGACCTTGAAGAAATCGAGGATCACCTCTGCAGGCAGGTCCATTTCCGGCGGTGAGACAGGGTTGCCGCTTCGGTCCACGTAAACAGGCGTTTTGACCTTTTGTGCCGTCTCGCCTTCGCCGATGACATTTTCGACCCAGCGCACGCCGATCTTACCCTGCATAACGGCAATCGAGGCCGCGTTGCCCTCTGCAATCTCCATACGGAAACCGGCAATCGCCTTGGCCTTGAGCAGTGTACTTTCCGCCTCCGCACGGGCCTCGCCTACCATTCTGACACGGGTGGCATCGGCTTCATGTTCGGCCGCGCGCCGGCCCCATTCCGCCTCGCGGATGTTATTGAGCGCTGCTTGTGTCGAATGCGGCAGCTCGGGATCGTCGATGACCAGATCGACAATTCGGATCCCGAAACTTTCCAGATGTTCGGAGACTGTGGCCTCTACCTCCTGCTGTATGGTGATCTTGTCATCATAGATTTCCTGAAATTCCATCTGGCTGGCGGCGGAGCGCAGGGCCGCGACCACAAGGTTTGTCATCTGCGCCACCGGCTGATCCCGTTCGAATGCAAAGCGCATGGCATCGGTGACCTGAAATTGCAGCGTGGCCGGAAGCTCAAACACCAGATTGTCCTGTGATTTGATCTGGACCTGAACTTTTTCGGCAACCACATCAACAGGGATCACAGCCGATGTGACGGCAAAGGGCCTTGGAATGGTGAAATGAACACCTGTTTCCAGCTTGGCAATCGGAGTTGTGCCTAGAAACGTGATGACGTGAACCCGTTTCGGCGGAATGAAGTGAACACTCGCCAGAGCGATGATGAAGGCGAAGATAATACCGGTTCCGATTAAAAGACTCATAAGCCACCCCTGTTATTTGACGGCGTAAATTAAAGGGCTTGCGTTTATGTCCGGTAAATCTGGTTGTGATTCGACTTATATCAGCTTTTTAGTTGTTGCCTTTGCTGTGCGGTTTCTTCCTTTAAAGTCCAGCGTATGCCGGTGAAAGATTGCGTTCCCCTGCTGCAATCGGTTAGCGTCCGGCGATGGTTTAAAGGTTAGGATAACGCGTTATGGATGCAACGGCGCTTTTGAATATTGCAGCGGTACTTCTTGCGTTTGCGGCATTCTTCGGTTGGATCAATACGCGATATCTGAAGCTGCCGATGACCATTGGTCTGGTCCTTATTTCCCTTTTCGCATCCATAAGCGTTGTGGCGCTTGATGCCCTGTTCGGCTGGGGGTATGCGGAGGTCGCGCGCAGCGCGCTGTCGACGATTGATTTTCATGACAGCCTGATGATCGGTATGCTGCATCTGCTGCTGTTCGCCGGGGCGCTGCATACGGATCTCGATAATCTGCTGAGGTTCAAATACCATATTCTGCTGATGGCAACACTTGGCGTGATCATTTCCACCGCTGTGATCGGCTTTATCACTTATTATCTTGTTGCGGCCTTCGGATTTCATATCCCGCTGATCTGGTGCATGGTCTTCGGCTCGCTCATTTCACCGACGGACCCGGTCGCAGTGCTGTCGATTATCCGTACTCTGGATGTGCCGAAAAATCTTCAGACCAAGATTTCGGGTGAGAGCCTGTTTAATGACGGTATCGGTGTAGTGGTGTTTCTTGCGCTTGTCGGAATTGCGGTCGGTGATACGGGGCATGGCGCGGCAGAGGCGGCATCCAATGGCGGTGCGGTTGCCGCGCACGGGGCGGCAGGGGCGTTCAATCCCGGTGCCATTGCGGAACTTTTGTTTCAGGAAGTGGTGATCGGTGTGCTGATCGGACTGGTTCTGGGGTATGTGACCTTCCTCGCCATGCGCTCGATTGATGATTATGTCGTTGAAGTGATTATGTCTCTTGCCCTTGTGATGGGGATCTATGCGTTGTGCAGTTATGTCCATGCCTCGGGGCCGCTTGGCGTGGTTGTAGCCGGTTTGTTTATCGGCAATCACGGAACCCGCTTTGCCATGTCGCGCGTGACCGAGCAGCATCTGGAAAAGTTCTGGGAACTGATCGATGAAATCCTGAATGCGGTTTTATTTCTGCTGATAGGATTTGAAATCCTGGTCATTCCTTTCACCGGTAATCTTGTTCTGTTGCTGCTTTTGATCATTCCGGTTGTGCTGACAGGGCGTATTCTTGCGGTCAGCCTGCCTACCGCACTGATCCGGTCCAGGGGCGGCTATGTGGAAAAGGGGGCGGTTCCGGTCCTGATCTGGGGTGGATTGCGTGGCGGTATTTCCGTGGCACTTGCTTTGTCGCTGCCGGAATTTGATGGTAAATCTGCAGTTCTGGCTATGACTTATGGCGTTGTCATCTTCTCGATTGTCGTGCAGGGCCTGACCGTACAGCGTGTTATCGCGAAATTTGTACAACCTGATGCGCCGGATTAAGTTCGCATTAAGCATGTATAGTTTATGAAGGCAAGTGGAGCGTGTGTAGAATGCACGCGCAGTATCAACGCGGGCGAACCCAGTGGATGTCTCTTTGATTACACTTGCAGAGCTACAACGCACCATGCGGCTTGTGCAGGAGGCAACTTTTGTCTGGTCTGCATCAGATGGAGTTATTTCCTGGGACAGCAGCGCACCGCGTGTTTTCAAAGATTATGTTCCTGATTTACTTCCCGATGAGAAAACCTGGCGCTCTCTGCTGAGCGGGGATGATCTTTTGCGCCGTGATGCCTGGCTTTCGGAGGATGATCACGGTGGCGGGTTTGTCGGTATATACCGTCTGGGGGATGGGAATACCTGGATAGAGGAATGCCTGATCCGTTTGCGCGATGAGTCCGGTCAACGCCGGTTTATGGGACGTATAAGGGATGTATCCGCTGTTCAGAACCGTGTTGAGGAACTAAGCCGTCAGGCACGTTATGATAACCTGACCGGACATCTGAGCCGTCCGTATTTCGCCGCTGCGATGGGCGAAAGAATTGATCTGGCAAGAGAGACAGGATCGTCCGTATGCTTTGGTATGATCGGCCTTGATAACCTGTCCGGTTTTAACACGATGTTCGGCTATGATGTCGCGGATGCTGCACTTGTGCGGATCGGGCGGGAAATTGCAGACCGTCTTAGTCCGAAGGACGCAATCGGCAGGATCGGCAGTTCAAAATTTGCGGTCCTGTTCCATGATTGCCCGCAGGAAGGCCTGAAACAACGGTTGTCGGAATTTCAGACCGCGATTCGTGAGACTGTTATTGATACCGATGCGGGCCCTGTTGTGGTGACTGTGTCCGCAGCAGGTTTGACTTTGCCGCAGGATGCCACCTCGACATACGAGGCACTTGCAGTTGCCGAAGATACGCTGAATCATGCAAAAGATAATGGCCGGGATCAGATTGTAATTTACAAGCCCGATGTGATCGGGGCGGCGGAACGCCGTGGTAATATCGCATTGGCGGATGATCTGTTTGCGGCACTGCGCGAGGACCGTTTGCGCCTTGCCTACCAACCGGTTGTACAGGCACATGATGTGTCACAAGTTGCCTTTTATGAATGCCTGCTCCGGCTGGTCAACCGTGAAGGGGATGTTGTTCCGGCCGGTATGTTTATCGCGGTCGCGGAAAAGCTGGGCCTGATCAGAATTCTGGACCGCCGGGTTCTGGAGCTTGCCTTCGGGACATTGCGCAATAACCTGCGTGTGCGTTTGAGTGTGAATATCTCGCCGCAATCCCTGCGTGATCCGCAATGGATCAAAACATTCGAGCGCCTGGCTGCGGACAATCCGAATGCGCTGGAGCGCCTCGTTCTTGAGGTCACGGAAGCGACGGCAATCGATGATGTGGAAAAAACGGCCAAAATGTTAAGCCGGTTCCGTGATATGGGCTGTACGATTGCCCTGGATGATTTTGGTGCCGGATACACATCGTTTCAGCAATTGCGGACGATGGATTTTGATATTGTCAAAATTGATGGTGGCTATGTCCGTAATATTCTCGACAATGCTGATGATCAGGTCTTTGTGAAGGCGCTGACTGATATTGCAAAGCATTATGATCTTCTTGTAGTTGCGGAGATGGTCGACAGCCATGAAGCGGCTGAACTTTTGCGCGGATTGGGCGTTGATACGTACCAGGGGTTTTTGTTCGGAAAACCTGATATGAACCCGCAGTGGCTGAATGACACGCCCGCTGAGACAGAGGACGGAGCGGGTGGACAGGGTACCAACGCCGTCTCCGGGCTATAGTCATAATATTTATGTCTTTTTGCCGTTGGTTACGAGGTTAAGGCTTCGGCATGATCCATCAGATCGCGCGATAAATCAGTGACGGCTCTTTCAACAGACGCATCATACGCATTGCAGACAATCCCGAACCCGAATCCGTGTTCAGGCAGAAGTGTTGCCTGTGCAAACCAAGTGTTGATGGAGCCGGTATGGGTCAGAACCTGTTTGTTCCAGCGGTTTTTAGAAACCAGCCAGCCCATGGCAAAGCCGTGATGTGACGGTTCATGCAATTGTGCCAGGACCGTACGGCTCAGAAAAGACCCCGGATGCAAATGGACCCTTAAAAACCGGCCCCATTCTTCGAGTGCCAGATTTATGCGTCCGGCCGGACCATAGGCTTCGGGATTGTCCACCCGGTCGGAAATCCATGTTTTTCCGGTCCTGTAATGACCGGACAGATTGCCGGGCGCAGGCGGGCCGGAACCCAGATAGGCAATGCCGAGCGGGATCATGACCTCTGTGGCAAGTGCATGCTCCCAGGTCTGTCCGGTTGCGGCCTCTATTACGGCACCGGCAATAATATATCCGAGATTCGAATATATATTTTGCTTTAGCGGTTTTACGCTTAACGCCTGTTCTGCCAGGAACTCTCTCTGGGCCGGAAGGGGCGCGGTAGAGCGGTAAAGCGCCCGGAATGTGCTCCGGGCCGGGTTTTTTTCCAGACCGGCATTATGGGTGAGTACCGCGCTGAGCGGTATGTCCCGGAAATCCGGATGCATCCTGTCCGCGATGGCAGGAAGGGCCTGTTGCAGCGGTGTTCCGAAATCAATGCGTTGTCTGTCTGCAAGGCGCGCAAGAACCGTTGCGGTCATGGCCTTTGTGCAGGAGCCGATATGCCAGCGCAGAGGTCCTGTGCTGGGCAGTTTTCCGTGCATGGCCAGTGATATTGTTTTATCGCTGCCTATCCAGACCGCACCGATGGCTGGGGCGATATGCTTGGCACGGCTTTCAGCGATCAGGGCATCAAAATCTCGGGGCATCTGCATAGCGGTTGTTTTAGCGCATCAGCCTTAAATCCCCGTTGCGGTATGGCATGTACGATAGTGGACTTACCTGTCCGGTCCGGTGGCCGGTATCAGATCGGTAAAACGGTTTAAAAAGGCGCGTTTTGCAAGGTCCGGTGAGAGCGGGGCCAGTTTTACGGCAATGCCGGCCTCTATGTGCGGCGGTGAAAAATAGCGCCCGGCTTCTTCTTCGGTAAATCCGGCCAATTGGGTTGCTTCTAGCCAGGCAGCGGCTTTATCGGCACGTTTGATGGCCCTGCTGACGCCCGCAGGCATTTCTGCGGCCAAACCGAAACGGCGGTGAATGGCGGAAAGCAAGCGGTTTTCCAGGCTTTTGTAATCACCGCCGATCATGGCCTTGAACGGGCTGATCAGGTCGCCGATTACGTATTCCGGTGCATCATGCAGCAGGGCGGCCAGTCGCCAATCCGCCGGGGCGTCCTTTTTCATGAGGCCGAGCAGATGTTCCACCAGCAGGGAATGTTCCGCAACGCTGTATGCATGGGGTCCGTGTGTCTGTCCGTTCCAGCGGGCAACCCGCGACAGTCCATGGGCGATATCTTCTATTTAAAGATCGAGCGGTGACGGGTCCAGCAGATCAAGCCTGCGGCCGCTGAGCATGCGTTGCCAGGCGCGATGTGTAGTTGTGTCTTTGGCCATGGGCGGTGTTATCGGATTTCGGTTCGGAGATTGGTAAATACGGGATTCAGGGTCTTTTGTGAGTGTCTGTGATGGTAAAATGTAACTTTCGTGTCTGTTATGACACATAAATTTACACAGTTGCGCCGTAATTTTGCCGTGCCGCTTTGCTTTCTATACCTCTGGCTGATGTGCAGCGTATTGTGGAATAAGCGGAAAAGGAGGCTTTGTCGTTGAAAACCGTATTGATCAGCGGCCTGGTGGCGATGAATGCCGCATCGGTGCCTTTTGCGTCCGTGTCGTGGGCGCAAACATGTCCGCCATCCGCGCATAACTATTCGTCCGGTTTTAAATTCACCACTGCGGCGGGGAAAACTCTGGCTCTTCCGCCGATCGACGGCATGGAATGTACGGATATAGACCGCACCCTGACCCGTATTGATGCGACCCAATACCGGGGGAATGCGCCGCGGCCCGAAAATGCTGCCGATTGTCCTTTGCTGAATTATGAGCTGTTGCTTGCGGAAGAAAATTACAATCGTTGCGTTACTGGCAAAAAGAACGTAACGGGCAGTCTGTCTGGCATTAAGCGGCTTACGTCAGAGTAAAATACCCGCCGCGCAGCAGGTAATGGGCAGAGCAGTGGCACTCT
>CALFWP010000193.1 GCA_937927905.1 uncultured Neomegalonema sp. | reverse complement strand
CTGGAAGCACCTGGCGGATGAGGCCCACCGGAAGGCGTTGGTGAATCTGGAGGCGCAGGATGCTCCGGGCGGGGCCATGCAGGTCGCGCTCGGTCCGGCCTGGTGCGGGGTTATGCTGCACGAGGCGGTCGGTCACGGACTGGAGGGAGACTTTAACCGCAAAAAATCATCGGCCTTTGCCGGATTGATGGGGGAGATGGTTGCCGTCAAGGGCGTGACGGTCGTTGATGACGGCACAATTGCGAACCGGCGCGGGTCAATCTCAATTGATGATGAGGGCGAGCAATCAAATTGTACGACACTGATCGAGGATGGACGGCTCGTCGGGTATATGCAGGACCGGCAGAATGCGCGGCTGATGGGCGTTTCATCCACCGGTAACGGGCGGCGTCAGAGTTATGCCCATGCGCCGATGCCGAGGATGACGAACACTTACATGCTTGGCGGCGACACTGCGCCCGAAGAGGTTATAGCCGCCGTTAAAGACGGTATTTACGCGGTGGATTTCGGCGGCGGTCAGGTAGATATCACCAATGGAAAATTCGTCTTTTCCTGTACGGAAGCCTACCGTGTGAAAAACGGTAAAATCCTGCATCCGATCAAGGGGGCAACTCTGATCGGGGACGGTGCGACAGCCATGAAAAAGGTCCGCATGGTCGCCAATGATATGTCCCTAGATAACGGAATCGGCATGTGCGGTAAACAGGGGCAATGGGTGCCCGTCGGTGTCGGACAGCCCACAATGCTCATGGATGATATCGTTGTCGGCGGGCGGGGAGATTAAGATTCAGCCTGCCGGTATCGCGCCCATATCTTTGGGAATTTGATAGCCGCGCTGCACGGCTTCGCGTTGCAACAGCCTTTGATACCAGTTACGCACAGCCGGAAACTCCGCCAGGTCGATCTGCTGCCACTCATATCGGGAGGCCCAGGGCCAGATTGCCATATCCGCAATCGAATAGTCACCCGCAACGAAATCCCGGCCCTCAAGCTGTGTGTTCAGCACCTTGTAAAGCCGCCGTGCCTCGGTTCCGAAGCGTTCTTCAGCATAGGCTGATTTCCCGGTATTATACTTCAGAAAATGATGTGCCTGTCCCAGCATCGGACCGAAACCGCCCATCTGCCACATCAGCCATTGCAGCACCTGCGCACGGGCCTTTTGCTCCACGGGTAAAAAGCGTCCGGTTTTTTCGGCGAGATAAATCATAATCGCCCCCGATTCCATCAGGGCAATCTGTGTTTCATGGTCAAAAATCGCCGGAATTTTATTGTTTGGGCTGATTTTCAGAAAGTCAGGTGCGAATTGTTCGTCCTTGCCGATATTGATGGCGTGAGCGGTGTATTCAAGCCCTAGTTCTTCAAGCAGAATGGAGACCTTGCGGCCATTGGGTGTCGTCCAGGTGTAAAAATCAATCATGCGCAAAGCCCCGTATTAAAAAGTTTTTACGTCCCGTAACCGCCCGCCGTCCATCGTCACGGCGCGGTCCATACGCTTGGCAAGTTCCATATTATGCGTCGCGATCAGACCGGCTACTTTTTGTGTCCGGGCCAGTTTCATCAACTCCTTGAAGACACTCTCCGATGTTTCAGGGTCCAGGTTTCCGGTCGGTTCATCCGCCAGCAGCACACTTGGATTGTTTGCAACCGCCCTGCAGATCGCGACACGCTGCTGTTCGCCGCCTGATAGCTCGCCGGGGCGGTGATGAATGCGTTCCTTTAATCCCAGACGCGTCAGAAGCTCGGACGCGGAATTCTCTGCCGCCGCCGGAGTGACACCTGCAATGCGCTGAGGCAAGGCAACATTTTCCACCGCTGAAAACTCCGGCAACAGGTGATGGAACTGATAAACAAATCCCACCGCTGTCCGGCGCAGCATGGTGCGTGCGCTTTCGTCAAGCTTGGCGCAGCGTTTACCGCCGATATAAACATCACCTGTATCAGGCAAATCCAGCAAACCGGCAATATGCAGCAATGTCGATTTTCCCGATCCCGAAGGGCCGACAAGCGCGACGATCTCCCCGGGATACAGCGTCAGATTGACATCGCGCAGAACCGCCAGCGCATTTTCGCCCTGACGGTATGTGCGTCCGACACTGCGCAAAACCATAGCGGCCTGGGCCCTACTCATAGCGCAATGCTTCTACAGGATCGAGTTTGGCCGCCTTCCATGCCGGAAACAGCGTCGCAATAAAAGACAAACCCAATGCAATAAACAGAGTCAGTGCAACATCCGAGAATTGCAGCTTTGTCGGAATTTCGGTGATGCCAGCCCGAACTGCCGGATCCCAGACCCGTGTACCCGTTACCCATTCCACAAAGCCCTGGATGCCGTGGATATTCCATACGAATAAAACACCAAGGATCACACCCGCAACAGATCCGACAACGCCGATACTGGACCCGCAGATAAAGAAAATCCGTAAGACCGATGCGCGCGCCATGCCCATTGTGCGCATAATCGCCACATCCCGCGCTTTGTCTTTGACCAGCATAACAAGACCGGAAATGATATTCAGGGCCGCAACCAGGATAATCATGGTCAGGATAACAAACATCACCTGACGTTCCAAATTGATTGCGCCGATCAGTCGTCCGTTTTGGTTTTTCCAGTTATACAGCCCGATGCTGGTGCGCGATGCCGCCAGTATAGGTTCGGTATATTTTTCAACATTCTGTGC
>CALFWP010000192.1 GCA_937927905.1 uncultured Neomegalonema sp. | reverse complement strand
GTATATCTGCATGTGGTGGACAGCAATTTACGGGCGGTCGCGACCGACGGGCACCGGCTTGCGCGTGTGGATATGCCTCTTCCACACGGGGCAGAGGATGCCCCGGGAATTATCGTACCGCGCAAGACCGTTGCAGAGCTTGGCAAACTGCTCGAAGCATCCGATGTTGTGACACAAATCGCGGTTTCGGAGGCGAAAATTCGGGTGTCCTGCGGGCGCACGGTGCTGACCTCCAAGGTCATTGACGGCCAGTTCCCGGATTACACACGGGTTATTCCTTCGGACAATGATAAGACCCTGACGGTTGACGCGAAAACCTTCGCCTCTGCGGTGGATCGTGTGGCCACGGTCAGTTCCGAAAAATCCCGTGCGGTAAAGCTTGAACTGGAAGAGGATAAACTGACGCTGTCGGTCAATTCACCGGATAGCGGTACGGCGGACGAGGAAGTGGTGGTTGCCTATGCCGCCGATCCGATCTCTATCGGGTTTAATGCCAAATATCTGACCGAAATTGCCGGTCAGATAGAGCGCGAGAATGCCATGTTTGAATTTTCAGACAGTGCCGCGCCGACACTGGTAAGAGAAGCGGGCGATGATGACGTGATTTACGTTGTCATGCCGATGCGGGTTTAGCGTATCTGCAACGGGTATGTCCGATGAGCGGTTTGAATGTGCCGGCCGCTTGGCAAACCGCCCGCCGCGCCCATATCGCTTATGAAAGATAAGCATGGCGGGGCCGGGCGATGATTTACAAGGACAAAAAGCGGACGGCGTTCAGGGCCGGACATCCGGAAACAGGCACCGCCGATCCTGAAGAGATTTCGCGGTTCAACAAACTGGCCGAGGAATGGTGGAAACCGCGCGGCGCGTTCAAGGTCGTACATGACTTTAATGCGGTACGCGTTGCCAAACTGTCCGAAACCCTTCCGGAACTGAGTGGTAGAGATAAAAATGCGGCGCTGCCGCTGTCGGGTTTGTCACTGCTTGATGTCGGATGCGGAGCAGGGATTGTCAGCGAGCCGGTTTCGCGGCTGGGGGCGGATGTCACGGCCATTGACGCCTCGGAACAGAATATCCTGATCGCAAAACAGCATGCAGGAAAAACCGGTGCCGAGATCGATTACAAGCATGCCCTGCCGGAGGAGATTGCACAATCGGGTCGGAAATTTGACATTGTCATATCACTGGAGGTGATTGAACATGTCGCCGATGCGTCCGTATTTCTGGAAATCCTGGGCACACTGGTCAAGCCGGGTGGTGTGATGGTGCTCGGCACGCTAAACCGGACGGCGGTGTCTTTTATCAAAGCAATTTTCGGGGCGGAATATGTTCTGCGCTGGTTACCGAAGGGCACACATAGCTGGCGCAAATTCGTACAACCGCGCGAGATGGATGCAGTGCTGATACCTCAGGGTATGCGGGTCGCCGATCAATGCGGTGTGGATTTCAATCCCCTGACAAGGAAATGGTCACTCTCGGGAAATCTGAGTGTCAATTACCTGCGGTTCTATACGCGGGATGCGGCGCAGATATCATCCGATTGAAAAAACGGGGCCATATAGTACGGGCAAAGCAAAGGCCTTTCGACTGATGATGTCCTGGCTTAAAAGTGCGGCGTGACCTTAGCCCTGCGAACCCTTCGGCTGATTGCCTTCCGTTCTTACGCGCGTGCTGATCTTGAGATCGGTGCCAATGCGATTGCACTGACCGGTCCGAACGGCGCGGGTAAGACCAATATTCTGGAGGCCGTGTCCCTGCTAACACCCGGCAGAGGGTTACGACGGGCAGGGCCGGCGGATTTTGCCAGGACGCAAGCCGGTATCGGTTGGTCGGTGACCGCAAGGCTGGATGCCCCTAACGGTCCTACGGAGCTTTGGACCGGTGCGGAACCGGAACAGCGCCGGACGGCAAAACGGGACGGGAAACCGGTCTCCGTACTATCTTTGGGGCGGGCGGCGCGTATCCTCTGGCTGACGCCTGCGCTTGATCGGGTTTTTGTGGAAGGTCCGGCGGAACGGCGGCGGTTTCTGGACCGGATTGCATTGAGTTTTGACCCTGAGCATGCCGGTCATGCCTTGCGCTACGAAAAAGCGATGCGCGAGCGGAACCGCCTGCTAAAAGACGGTATGAGTGATCCGCGCTGGATGAGTGCATTAGAGGCGCAAATGGCGGGTGCAGGACTAGATATGGCATCCGGGCGGCAGCGGGCGCTATCCGCTTTGCTGTACGCACAGAATGATGAAAGCACTTTTCCCAGAGCTGAGGCGGTTCTGGAAGGTGACTTTGAAGAGCAAAATCCTGATACGGAAACGTATCGCGCCCGCCTCTTTGATGGGCGGCCCGGAGATACAGCAGCAGGGCGGACGCTGTTCGGCCCTCACCGCAGCGACCTTTCCGTGACATATGCCTCAAAAGCCGCACCTGCCGCGGCGTGTTCGACCGGAGAACAAAAGGCGTTGCTGGTCAGTTTAGTGCTGGCCAATGCCAGGGCCTTATCAGCTCAGGAAGGGATGCCACCGGTCCTGCTATTTGACGAAATCGCGGCGCATTTCGACGCGGAGCGGCGGGCACTTTTATTTGCAGAAATTGAAGCGTTAGGTGCGCAAACATGGATGACGGGCACCGAGCGGTCTTTGTTTGAGGCGCTTGGCGCGGAAGCACAGCGTCTCAATGTTTGCGATAACGGTAACGGGTCTGTTTTACAGGCTGATACAGCATAGCGCTGTCAGAACAGCGTAAGAAGTAACAATCCGGCAATAACCATGAATCCAAGCGTCCAGGAAACAGTTGTTACCATGAATCATCTCCGTAAATATTAATATTCATTAACACAATTTACGAAATTAACATTCAGTCAACCATAATAATGACGGACAAAGTATGTATTATTTTCAGAAGTATTATTTACACTGATTGCGTTTTCTACCGCTGATCGCCGACTATGAATCCACAAGTCAGCAAAGACAGTTTGCACCACATGTCCGATACGGACGACGGCACACGCTGCGGTCTTTTGATTTTGTGGTTACCCATCGGAATAAGTAAGAACATTTGGACACAGGGTAGTGAAAAAGTGTAGTCTCATGATCCGTGAACAGTGTCGCCAAAAGCATTGTCTTTATCCTGTCTCCGGTTCCCGGCATGACTGCATCCGGGGGTCTGTGTGAGTATTGAACTTTATCAGCTTGTCCTTTTTGCTGGGGCCTTTGCCGTGATGGTCGCTTCGCCCGGGCCGTTTGTAGCGGCCATTGCCGCACGTTCTGCTGCATTCGGATTCCGGAACGGATTTATGATGGCGCTGGGGGCATCGCTGGCGGAATGCGTTTATGTTGCACTGGCCGTTTTCGGTCTGGCGGCCCTGGCTGCGAGCTATGGCTGGACGCTGGAAGTTCTGCGCTGGGCGGGTGCGGCCTGGCTGATCTGGATCGGATGCGGTCTGTTGATCGACAGAACCACCCTGCTTGACGAAGCGGGCGGTGCTGTCCCTTCGGCGGGCGCGGCGCGGGCCTTTTGGTCGGGTGTTTTTATCAATCTCGGCAATCCGAAGGCCGCATTGTTTTACATGGCGATTTTCCCCGGGTTCTTTGATATGAACAAGATCGGGATTTGGGATGCGGCAGCAATTCTGGCTGTGACATTGCCGATCGGCCTGGCGCTTGACAGCTCGTATGCCTATGCAGGTGCAAAAGCGCGCAGTCTGTTGAGAAATGAAAAGTCGGTAAAGCGGGTCAACCGCCTTACCGGAGGCGTGATGGTCGGAGCAGGTGCCGCCATCGCAGCGAGTTAGACGAAAGACGGAATATGGCTGAAGAGACGACTCCCGGCGGTGCTGATCCGGAAACCTACGGCGCGGACAGTATTAAGGTTCTGCGCGGGCTTGAAGCCGTGCGCAAACGTCCCGGCATGTATATCGGCGATACCGATGACGG
>CALFWP010000191.1 GCA_937927905.1 uncultured Neomegalonema sp. | reverse complement strand
TAAATCGCGCGCCGTACTCGGAGACGTCGCAACAACATCGGCGGCATAGCGTAAAGCGATTCTCTCACCTTGTTCCAATCGCGCAGCCACCGACGCTTCCAACCCCTGCTCATCGCACAGCGGGTGATGCAACAAGACCGTCGCGCGGGGTCCAACCTCCGCCGCTAAACTTTCGGGAAACGCACCATAGGCCAACCCATCAATCAGCAATGGTGCTTTGACATCCGTTAATAACGCCCCGGTCTCTCGCAGAGCCGCATCATCGGGAAACGGAAAACCATCCGGTAACCCGATCACTTGCGAGGCAATTCCCTGCTCCTGCCATTCGGCAAGGATGCGGCGTGCGTATTCATACCCGCCGGTCGGTAGAGATAAATCGCCGGGAATCGCGAAGGAAATCAGAGGTCAGCCTCATACCAGGCGCGGGCAACATGGCTTTCGCCAAGTGTGACTTTAATGCGGTTAATCCCATCGGACCCCGGTCCTAAAGCGCCCGACTTGGCGGCATCCCGCATGGCATCAAAGATATGCTTACACAACACTTCGGTTGTTGAATTCACCTCGGCAAAAGCCGGATTATCGTCGAGGTTGGAATAATTCAGCGGCACAAGCGTTGCCTTCAACGCATCATGGGCGCGGCCAATATCGACAACGATTCCATCTTCGGTCAGCGCTTCACGATAAAAGGCAACATCGACCACAAAAGTCGCCCCGTGCAGCGCCTGAGCGGGACCAAAGACGTCTCCGCGAAAACTATGCGCGATCATGATGTGGTCGCGAACTTCAATGGCGTACATTGCCTACTCCTCGTATTTCACTGCTGTCGCCAATCCCGGCGCGCCGGGTGCGAGAATACTCGGCAACATGGCGGGTAAATCGGCAAAAGCTACCTCTCCGGTGATCAATACGTCGTATTTATCATCTCGCAGCAGGTCCAGTGCCTTCGCCATCCGGCGCGCGTAAGACCAGCGCGCGCGTCTTGTTGGCGAAACCTGTCCGACTTGCGATGATTGATATGTCAGTCGTTTTGCATGAAATGCTCCACCGAGGGGTAGAGAGGGCGACAGATCACCGAACCAACTGACCTCAACGATTCGCGATTCTAAACCTCCACAAGCCAGTGCAGTTGCCGCACCCGACCCGCTGGAAGAGGTATGAAATACAATATCACAATCAGAAGGAGCATCTTTCGGGTCACGGAAACACACGTTCATGTGAGCCGCCAGCACCGCCCGATCCCCCGAAATATCAATCAAGGTAGTCTCAGTTTTTGGAATCGCACCGACCAAACCGGCCAGTAAACCCCCTAAAATACCACCACCGACAATGGCGACTCTGTCGCCCGGTCCAACACCTGAATCCCAAACTGCATTCAACGCTGTCTCCATATTTGCTGCAAGCACAGCACGCTTTGGTGGTAATCCCTCAGGAAGCAAGCAAAGCGCTGATGAAGGAATCTCGAACACATCTTGATGCGGAAACAGACAGAAAGCGGGCTTTCCGATCATTGAGTCCGGACCTTCCTCCACACGCCCAACAGCAGAGTAACCATAGGATACAGGGAACGGAAATTCACCACGCTGAAACGGTGCGCGCATCCGTTCATATTCACTCGTTGGGATACGCCCTTCAAATACAAGCCGTTCTGTCCCGCGTGAAACGCCTGACCATAACATCCTGACCCGAGCATCACACGCTCGCGTAAGCGGTTGTGATTCGACGTTTTGTAACGATGTTTCATGTGCTGACGTATATGTGAGAGCTATAGCCAAGTGTCGCCTCTTTCTCGGAAGATGGTGTCGAGACGCACTTCAATACGTTATCACGTGTGACGTCAAAGAGTGCAGAGTGGGACTGGAGCTAACTTCTATGACTGATGTAACCGATCCGGACGTAATGACACCACGTCTGTCTCTGCTAGTTGACGACGGCACAATGACGCCTGCGGGGTTGCAAAGCCGTCGAAGCCTACGGGTGCGGCGCTTTACTATGTTGACGCTTAACGCCGTGACTTTCTGCGCAATCATGCTTGGCATTATCGCAGTTTTCAACGGTGACGGCATAGATGCGATTGAAATCGCAATATTTGCCTGTATCGGACTCAGTGCCCCATGGACCGTGCTTGGGTTCTGGAATGCTTTTGTTGGTTTGATTATCGGATTGCGCCGGAAAACACCTGAATCAGTCGAGATGTTTAGCGATGCCATGAATTCAGAAGCACCGCTAAAATCTCGTGTTGCTGTTGCGATGGCGATTCGCAACGAAGACCCCGAGCGCGCCTTTTCCCGCTTGCTCGCCATTCGCGGCAGTTTGGATAAAACCGGCCACGGTAAATCTTTCGACCTGTTTATTCTTAGCGACACCGATGATCCCGTAATCGCAAAACAGGAAGAAGCTCTCTTCGCTGCAAACAAAGCAATTCTCGATGGATTCGGTACAGCGTTATACCGTCGGCGTACTGTGAATACGGGTTACAAAGCCGGCAATGTGTGGGAATTCCTCCGCGATTTTGGCGAACCGTATCGTTTCTTCGTTCCCCTTGATGCTGACAGCACAATGGGCGGCGACATTATTCTCCGCATGTGCCGTGTGATGGAATCAAAGCCGCGCCTCGGTATTCTGCAAAGCCTCGCGGTCGGCGCTCCGGCGGACAGTGTTTTCGGACGGGTCTTTCAGTTCGGAATGCGCCACGGCATGACCAGCTTCACGTTGGGCAGTGCTTGGTGGCAGGGCGATTGCGGACCTTTCTGGGGTCATAACGCCGTCATTCGCGTAGCGCCTTTCAAAGCGCATTGCGATTTACCGACCTTGGGCGGAAAACCTCCTTGGGGCGGACCAATCCTCAGCCACGATCAGCTCGAAGCCGTGATGATGCGCCGCGCCGGATACGAAGTGCGCGTGCTGCCCATCGAGTCGGAAAGCTATGAGGATAACCCTGTTTCGATTCTCGATTTTATGACCCGCGAGCAACGCTGGTGTAACGGCAATATGCAATATCTGCGTTTGCTCAACATGCCGAACCTGCCCATCGTCAGCCGGTTCCAGCTTGTTCAAGCAATCCTAATGTATCTGTCCGCTCCAGCTTGGATGCTACTGACAGCGCTTGGCATGATCAAAGTGATGATCGACCCGGAAGGCTTCTTCCATAATGACCTC
>CALFWP010000190.1 GCA_937927905.1 uncultured Neomegalonema sp. | reverse complement strand
GCCCGCATCAAAATCCTTGTCCATGAAACCGGCATTGAAGACTTGCGCGCCATGGTCGAGGCGGAATTTGCGAAAATGGACGGCCCGTCCGTTGCCCTTGATCCTGCGGAGGTCGCGCGGATCGAAGCCTATTTCGCGCCGCCTGCTTTCGCCGATCTGCCCGCAGGTTCTGACGCGCTGGAAAAGGCCAAATCCGAAGATGCCGCTTTTGCCGCATGGGTCGAGGCCAATACCGATGCCCATAAGCAATCCGGCTATACCATTGTTACAATTTCCGCCAAAGCCATCGGCGAGGCCCCGGGGGATCTGACCACCGCACAGATGAACGTGATCGCCGATCTCGCCGAACAATACGGCCATGATGAAATCCGCATCTCACACGAGCAAAACGCGATTTTGCCTCACGTAAAACTGGATGACCTGCCGGCGGTTTATGCGGCGCTTGCGAAAGCGGGTTTGGCGACCGCCAACGCGAATCTGATTTCGGACATCATTGCCTGTCCAGGTCTGGATTACTGTGCCCTCGCCACCGCGCGCTCCATCCCTGTAGCACAGGATATTCAGCGCCGTTTTGCCGATCCGGTGCGCGCCAAAGCCATCGGAGAATTCAAGATCAAAATCTCCGGCTGTATCAATGCCTGCGGTCATCACCATGTCGGGCATGTGGGTATTCTCGGCCTCGAAAAAGCGGGGATCGAGAACTACCAGATCACGCTGGGCGGGGATCACACCGAAAACACCGCCATCGGCGACCGCGCGGGTCCGGGCTTTGCCTTTGAACAGGTGGGACCGGCGATAGAACGCCTCGTTGACGCCTATATTGCGCTGCGCACGGATGAGAGTGAGCGGTTTATCGACACCTACCGCCGCCTCGGGATCGACCCGTTCAAGGCCGCGCTTTACGATGAACAGAAGGAAGCCGCCTGATGCCTTTGGTCACTGAACACGCTTTTCAGGACGTGCCCGATACGGCTTATGTCACTCCGGAAGAGATCGCCGGTGCACAGGGGAGCGCTCTGGCGCTTTCGGTGCCCAGCGATACCGATGCGGCGGCGCTTGTTCCGTATTTCGGTAAGGTTGCCCTCATAGGCATCGAATTTCCGGGTTTTGCCGACGGGCGCGGGTTCAGCATCGCGCAAAGACTTCGCGCCCTCGGCTATACCGGAGAGCTGCGGGCGCGGGGGCATATCATCGCGGATCAATACCCCCATGCGCTGGCCTGCGGGTTTGATGCGGTCGAGATTGACGACGCGATGGCCGACCGCCAGCCCTTTGCTCAATGGCAGGCTGCAACCCGCAAAGTTCTGCCGCCTTACCGGAAGAAAAAGGCGGTGTAGTTTTACAGAAATCCGGATGTTTATTCGAGGCGCGACGGCGATGCATCCAGCACGCTTAACATAGCCTCGGTATATTTTTGTTCTTCCAGTTCAAGAAGCGTCTGTTGTGACGCGTCAAGCTCGCTAAGTGCTGTGCGCATCCGTCCGGCCAGACCGATCACTTTCGCAGGATCCGCCGCGTCCTTTTCAAACTGATCAAGCATGAATCTCCGCTGCTCAAGGTGTTTACGCTTCAGGGCGGACACGCGGGTGCGGTGTGTCTCCTCAAGTTTGAAAAGAATCCGGCTGGTCTCGGATTCGGTTTGAAAACCGTTATCCTCAAAAAAAGGCGGCTCCACAGGAGCTGCCCCATAGCCTACCGGCAGGGGCGTATCATGTACAGAAATGTTGGCCGTTCCTATGGCTTCAACATCGGCCACGGCACTGGCAGGTATCTCCTGATACAAAACCGGCTCTGACGGCAAAGGCGCAGTGGCGTCCCCAAGAGCGGATCGGTATGTCTCGACATCAAAAGCGCCCTGCTCATATGCATCATATACCGGAACGGAATACACGCCTCCGAAACTGTCCAAGGGGGCATCATAGGATGATGCGGGCTGGATCGCGAACGGACTGTCAGGCGAGGGCGTATAGGGTGAGCGTAAACCGCCGGGTTGTTCATATGTCGCAAAGGACTGTGCAAACGCTGCGCCGGGATACATGAAAACGACAAAAACGAGACCTGCTGCAGTTCTGATCATCCAACTCTCCCTATAAATTCCCAGTCATATTGAAAACACAAGAAAACGGCAGAATTTTAGCATTTATTTGTGTGGTCTGGCCCACGGGTTCACAAATACAGCTTCCGGATTAGGCATTTGCGGCCAGTTTACCGGTTTTCCCTTAAAGGCCATAATCACAATAATAGAGACGACACCGAACACAAAGCCGCCGATATGCGCCCAATATGCAACCCCGCCGTCAAAGTCGCCAAGACTGCCAAAACCGTTCAAAAGCTGAAGGGCAAGCCATCCTCCTAAAACTACAAAAGCGGGCAGGGAAATCAGAAAAAAGATCACCAGCACATCCACTTTTGCCCTCGGAAAAAGGATGAGATAACCGCCCATCAATCTGGACCTGTCGCGGGATTGTACCGCTCCTTTGATCACGTATCGTGTTGCAAAGGAGATGAAAGATGGGTCCACGACCGACAGAGGAATTCCGAGCAGAGGCAGTCCAGGACGAAACGCCATCCTTAATGGCAAAAAGAGTCGATACACTCATTAAGCTGCGAGCTAACCGAGCCGCTACAGCCACTGAACGGGGTCTTCCAAAGCAAACCCGATTTCAATACAGGTTTCTCCAACAAAATATCTCGATTTTC
>CALFWP010000189.1 GCA_937927905.1 uncultured Neomegalonema sp. | reverse complement strand
ATCCGGAAAAAATGGAACCGTGAAGAGGTCGCGCTCGACCGTAGCGATGCTCCGGATAATGCCGAATACCGCATCACACCGGCATATGCCGCCCGCGAGCGATTTCGTACGGCTTATAAAGAAGCGGTCAAATTAAAAGATGAAGTTGCGTCTTTAGAATACGACCTCGGATATGAAGAAAGTGAGTACGGTGATATGGATGAATATGGCTACGTCGTCTGACATTCACTGATTCCGGCAATTTATTCTGATCCGGAGGTAAGGTCTTGTGCAACATGGGGATCTGAAAACATTCTGCGCGTCTCGTCCATACGGTCGAAGCTCTTATCAAGCTCAAAAACAAGCGCAGGTGCGAATTTCAGTGACAAGCCATTCATAACCTCGTGACGCAGTGATTTTGAATGGCTCTTTAACGCCTTCAAAACAGCGCTCTCGTCCTTCCCGCCGAGGACAGAAATATAGGCAGTAACCGTTTTCAGATCAGTGGACGCCTGCGCCTCACTGACAATAACAGAAGCACCAGCCAATGCCGGATCGTGCAAATCGCCTCTGATAAGGATATCCGTCAGTTGCCGCCGCACCAGCTCACCAACGCGCAATTGCCGCTGACTGGGACCGCGTGGAGAAGATGAGCGTGAACGCGCCATACTGTCTTTTATCTTTCTGACATAACCATCCGGCGCATGACCGGTCGCGAACGCTTATTCAAGCGTCCGCTCAACCTCGGTGGTCTCATATAATTCAATCACATCACCGGCGCGCATATCTTCATAGCGCTCAAAGGCCATACCGCATTCCTGACCGGATTGCACTTCTTTGACCTCATCTTTGAAGCGTTTGAGCGTTTTCAGCTTGCCTTCGTGGACAACCACGTTGTCACGTAGCAAACGCACACCAGCGGATCGTCGGGCAACACCTTCGGTAATCCGGCAACCGGCCACATTGCCGACACCGGTAATCCGGAACACTTCGAGAATTTCCGCGTAACCAATGAAGGTTTCCTTGATCTCCGGTGACAACAGACCTCCTGCAGCCTTTTTCACGTCATCGACAAGATCGTAGATCACCGAGTAATATCGCAGCTCGATGCCTTTCTGATTGGCCGCATTCCGTGCCGCAGCATTCGCCCGCACATTAAAACCGATAATCGGCGCACCGGACGCTTCAGCCAGGGTCACATCCGACTCGGTAATCGCACCGACGCCGGAATGAAGAATACGCACGCGAACGTCATCATTGCCGACCTTTTCAAGTGCCTGAACAATGGCCTCGGAAGACCCCTGCACATCACATTTCACAACGACCGGCAATTCAGCCATATCGCCGTCCAGTTTGGCTTGTGCAAGCAACTCATCCAGAGAGCGCCCTGCTCCACGCGCAGCTTTTTTCTCTTTAGCCGCAGCCTGACGATATTCAGACACCTCGACAGCTTTTTTCTCGTTTTCTACAACGACAAGCGTATCACCGGCTTCAGGTGTACCGTTGAGGCCGAGCACTTCTACCGGAACAGATGGTCCGGCCTTTTTCGTCCGCCCGCCGTGATCATCAATCAGCGCACGCACCTTGCCCCATTGTTCACCAACAACGAAAATATCACCCACCTTGAGTGTGCCGCGGTTGACAAGAACGGTCGCAACGGCACCGCGCCCGACATCCAGTTGCGCTTCCACAACAACGCCTTCGCCCGGGCGATCGGGATTGGCCTGCAAATCCTGCAATTCAGCCTGAAGCACAATCGCTTCCAGTAGTTTATCAAGCCCCTGACCGGTCATAGCCGAAACTTCAACGTCAAGAACTTCTCCGCCCATGCTTTCAACCTGGACATCATGCTGCAACAGATCCGTGCGCACTTTATTCGCATCAGCGGCAGGCAGATCAATCTTGTTGATAGCAACTATCATCGGGACATCAGCAGCTTTCGCATGGGATATCGCCTCAATGGTCTGCGGCATCACCTGGTCATCCGCCGCAACCACCAGAATAACAATATCTGTAACGCCCGCACCACGTGCACGCATTGCGGTAAAGGCAGCGTGACCAGGTGTATCCAGGAACGTAACGGCACCTGTATCGGTTTTAACCTGATAAGCGCCGATGTGTTGTGTAATGCCTCCGGCCTCACCTGCAACCACATTCGCCTTACGCAAACGGTCCAGCAGGGATGTTTTGCCGTGATCGACATGGCCCATGATAGTCACAATAGGGGCGCGCGGTTTTTTCGGTTCGTTCGGATCATCACTGGAAACCAGATTATCTTCCAGCTCCGTGTCGGAAATACGCACAGGCGTATGGCCGAATTCCTCAACAATCAGCTGCGCAGTGTCAGAATCAATCGGTTGATTGATTGTAACCATCATGTCCTGTTTCATCAGGAATTTAATGACATCACCCGCGCGCTCGGTCATGCGGTTGGACAGTTCCTGAACCGTGATCGTATCCGGAATGCGGACATCACGGTAGACCTTGGCAACCGGTCCGGCATTCGCACTGGCTTTACGCTTTTCCCTGTCCTGACGGCGCTTCATTGCCGCCATGGACCGGCGGCGGCCACCCTCATCACCGGATGTTGCCTGTGTGATTGTCAGACGTCCGGAACGGCGCTGATTGTCATTCTGGCGCGGACGCGATGAATCTTCTTTCTTTTTATCATTCCCGCGATTTTGCCCGGGCCGTGCATCCGGTGTTGTAAAGTTCGGCCGTGATCGTTCCGGCTTTTGCTGAGCAACCGGTTGAACGGCGTGAGCGGGTTTGCTCTCTTTCGGCTTAGGCGGTGCCCGTGAGATAATTTTCGGCCCCGGTAAAGCCGCCGTAAGTGCCGAAATATCAACAGCATCGCCGGTTTTCACACCATCATCACGCTTACGCGCGGCCTGGCGTTCTTTTCTGGCTTCAGCTTCTTTGCGGCCCTCTCCGGCAGCAGCTGCGTCTTTCGCGGCGGTCTCTTCGGCTTTTCTGGCCGCCTCTTCGGCTTTGCGGGCTTTTTCAGCTTCAAGTTCCGCAGCAAGGCGGGCTTCTTCCGCAGCTTTGGCTGCAACTTCATTTGCAGCTCTGGTTTCTGCGGCTTTTTTCGCTTCGTCTTCTTCTTTTGCCGCTTTCGCGCGAGCTTCCGCTTCAGCGGCCTCCGCTTTCGCTGTTTCGGCCGCGATACAGGCTTTTTCTTCCGCAGCGGCACGTTTTGCTTCGGCTTCCTGTGCCTCTTTACGGGCTGTTTCAGCGGCTTTGGCTGCGTCCAGCGCCTTCACGCGACGGGCATATTCCTCATCGGAGAGGGACTGCAGCACAGCGCTTTTATTACCTTTAGGTGCTTTCGGCTTTGCGGCAGGCTGCTTTCTTGGTGCAGGCTTTTGCGCAGGCGAGTCCGTTTTGGGTGCCGCAGCCTTGACAGTCGGGCGTTTTGCACCACCGGTTTTCGGCGCAACAACGCGCTTTTTCTTGGTTTCAACCACCACCGTTTTGGAACGCCCGTGAGAAAAACTCTGACGCACACGTCCAGTCTCAGCACCTCGCGATATGCTGAGTTTACCGGCTTTTTTAGCGTCCGTATCGTTGTCGCTGTCGCTCATCAATCACCTTTCGAGTCATCGGCCCATGCCGATGCCCAATACCAAAACCGTCAAATCATCGCCGTCTCCAAAGAAAGCCAGCACCTTAAGCCAAGGATCGAAACCCTTCCAATCGGCGCGCCTCCCGGATGGTGCGACTCGTCGCACCTCCATTAAGAAGTGCAGCATGTATCACAAAATCACGTCCAAAGGCCAAGCCCAATTCGACAGATGTTAACACGGAAACAATCCGTGCGCTTTCCGCCAATCCGCGCAGCTTGGATTTTCCGTCCTCCGCCCCATCCGCAGCAGCAAATAAAAGCCGTGTTTTCCCCGACCAAAGCGCCTCTTTAGTGCGTTCAAACCCGCACACTGCAATTCCGGATTTACGGGCCATACTCATAGCATTAACAAGACGCTTTAACAGAAGACCCTCAATAGAATCAACCAGCACCGGCGAAACCTCGATTTTTTGTTTGAGTCCGCGCGAAAACAATCCTTTCGATGCGGCAAGCATGACAGCGTCCGCAGTGGCACTCACCCAAACACCACGCCCGGGCAGTTTCTCCGCCAGATCGGGCACCAGCACACCGTCAGGCCCGGCAACAAACCGGATAAGCCCGTTACGCGGTTGCGATTCTCCCGTTGCGATACAGCGCCGGTCTGTACCGTCAGTGCGTTCCAGAATCTTATCGCGGCCACCGCGAGGCATTGTCAAACTCCTGCTCAGACTTTCTGTTCCTCGGAAACATCATCGGTACCGGCATCATCTTCACTGCCTTCAGCATGCTCAACATCATCCTGATCATCGCTTCCGTCATCATGTCCGTTTTCGTCTTCGTAGACATCGGCGGCATCGACAATACCAAGCTCAACACGGGCAGCCATTACGAGATCCCGTGCCTCTTCCAAGGACACATCAAACATCTCAAGGATCCCGTCATCTTTGATGCGCTCGCCATCAATATGAATAAAACCGCCCGCCAGCTCCCAATCCGCCAACTGTGCGAAATCAGCCAGTGTGAACACCTGATCCTCTGCCAAAGCCTGCAGCATAGGGGCGCTCAATCCGCCGAAGTCAATCAAGTCATCCTGAAGGCCGAGTTCTTTGGCTTTTTCCAGATGCGCAGCGTTTTTGGCCTCCAGAATATCAACCGCCCTGGCCTGTAGTTCCGCAGCAGTATCATCATCGAAACCGTCAATCGCCGTAAGCTCATCCACTTCAACATAAGCGACCTCTTCCAAAGACGAGAAGCCCTCGGATACCAGCAAGTTCGCAATCATTTCATCCACATCAAGCGCGCTGATGAACAAGGTTGTTTGTGCTTCGAATTCCTTCTGGCGGCGCTCGGATTCCTCAGCTTCTGTCATGATATCAATATCCCAGCCGGTCAATTGCGAGGCCAGGCGGACATTCTGACCACGGCGACCGATTGCCAGCGAAAGCTGCAGGTCAGGAACCACAACCTCGATTCTAGCAGCCTCTTCATCAAGAACGACTTTTGCCACCTCTGCAGGTTGCAGCGCATTTACAATGAATGTCGCAGCGTCCTCCGACCACGGGATAATATCGATCTTCTCGCCTTGTAACTCACCGACAACCGCCTGCACCCGCGATCCGCGCATACCGACACAGGCTCCGACAGGATCAACCGAAGGATCATGCGAGATCACTCCGATTTTTGCACGGGATCCCGGGTCACGCGCGACAGCCTTGATTTCAATCAGACCATCGTAAATTTCGGGGACTTCCTGGGTAAACAATGCCGCCATAAATGGCGGGGCGGAGCGGGACAAAAAGATTTGAGGTCCGCGCACTTCACTGCGCACATCCAGAATATAAGCACGGATACGGTCACCCTGCCGGAACATCTCGCGCGGGATTTGCTGATCCCGGCGGACCACGGCTTCTCCGCGCCCGAGGTCAACGACGACATTACCGTATTCAACGCGCTTAACAGTACCGTTGATAATTTCGCCGACCCGATCTTTGAATTCCTCATACTGTTGTGCGCGTTCCGCTTCGCGCACCTTTTGCACAATAACCTGTTTGGCCGTCTGCGCCGCAACACGACCGAACTCCATCGGCGGCAAAGGATCTGAGATATAATCACCGACCAGCGCTTCGGGGTTTTTGGTACGCGCATCCTCCAGCATAATCTCAACATCCGGATTTTCGATTTCTTCGACAACCTCCATTGCACGGGACATCGCAAGATCACCGGTTTTCGGATCGATATTGGCACGGATATCATAACCGGCACCGTATTTTGCCCGAGCCGCTTTCTGGATCGCCTCTTCCATGGCTTCAATCACGATCTCACGGTCAATCAGCTTTTCACGTGCGACCGCATCGGCAATCTGAAGCAATTCCAGCTTATTTGCAGCAACAACACTTGCCATCGGTTAGTCCTCCGTATCAGCGCTACGCGGCGCATCATTGTCATACTCGACGTGATCGGCACGCGAGGCATCAGGTATACGTTTCTTTTTCAGGCTTTCAGCGATCAAAGCATCCGTGATCACCAGTTTCGCATCGGATATATCGTGCACAGGCAGCTTTACCGCACCAAGATCGTCCAGTGTGAGCACCACGGAGTCC
>CALFWP010000188.1 GCA_937927905.1 uncultured Neomegalonema sp. | reverse complement strand
ATACCGGTCCGTATATGGCATGAAAATCGTAGGGTCTTTTGTTGAAGGGGCAAGGTTGAAATATCCTGACAGGCGGTGTCATGAATCGGAAAAACCATTCTGCTCCGGGGCGCACCGCGCCGATGCGCCGCGACAGCAAACGGTCGGATTTGCCGCTTAAAAAAGCGGATGCAGCTGATACAGCGGAAGATGCCGCTTTGCAATTGGCGGTGAATCGTGTGGCGGTGCCTGTTCGCAAGCGGATTCTGGACCCGGGATTGCGCAAAACCCTCATTGCTATGCAGAAAAATTACGCCGATATCCTGATGCGTATTGATCGTATGGCGGCAAAATCCGGGCGCAAGGTGCTGACGCGGTCTACGGATTATATCTCTGATGATGACGGCAAACCGGGAAAAAAACGGATGTAACAGGCATGTTATGCCGGTTTTTTTGAATAAATGATTATCTGTTCGGGTCTGAATTTGAGTCTCAAAATGAAAATGTTATGATGCCAGTATTTTGTGCATCAGAATCAATGTCAGCCATTTTCCGAATTTGTGCCCTGCCCGGGGCAAGCGTCCGGCTTCCAAAAACCCGAGTTTTTCATGCAAAGAAATACTTGCCGTATTTCCGGCTTCAATCGCGCCGATCATGCTGCAGATGCCGTTTTGTGTCGCGTGAGCGGTCAGATCTTCCATAAGTCTCCGGGCGATACCCTGTCGTTGCAGCGGCCCAGCAATGTGAACGGAATGCTCTACAGTGCGTGCGTAACCCTCGCCGCTGCGGAATGGTCCGTAACCTGCCCATCCAACAATGGTGTCTTGTGACGTTGCGACAAAAACACCGTGGTTCAGTGCCAGGCGCTCTGTCAGCATGTTCCGGATGTCATTGCAGCTGCGTTCGCTGTTGCGCCAGATGGCCAGCCCCGACCGTATCTCTTGATTGATCAGTGCGGCAATACCGCCGGCGTCGGAGGGGGTCGCTGGCCGGATGAGTGCCGGTCTCATGTTAATCTGATACTTTTGCGGCTGCGGAGTTCATTTACAGTCTTTAAAATAAAAGCGGAGTACCGGCTTTCACACGGCAGGTATTGTATGTAGCTCTGTGGAAGTATACTGAAAAATCCCCTCTGAGCCCAGGTGAAAAGCCCAGAAGGGATTGATGCCGTGTTTTCCGCACGGAAAAATGACTACCGTTCTGTGCCGGTTTTGCCGGTTCCGCCTGACTCTTCACGCACATGCCGGAAATTTCAGAGTCCCTCTATCCGGTTGATGCAGTCTGCGGATATGCCTCAATCCACGGTCTTTTATTCTAATTATCTGTGTGTGGATCAGGCTGCGTCCGCGAAAGCCTCTTTTGTGAGCGATTTTGTCAGCTCGAACAGGCGGCGGCGCTGTTCTTCCGGCCAGCGGTAGTAACAATTGAGCAGCTCAATGGCTTCTTTACCGTGGAACAACTCTGCTGAAACCGTGTTTTCATCCGTGACCGGTTCGACCATCGTTTTGTTCATAGTGTCTGCGTCTTCTATTGCGTCGAAGAAATAGGAAACCGGAACACTCAGCGCCTGTGCGATTTCAAAAAGGCGGCTGGCGGATACGCGGTTTTTGCCGGTCTCGTATTTCTGAATCTGCTGAAACTTTATGCCGACTGCATCCGCGAGTTGTTTCTGTGTCATATCAGCCATCCAGCGACGGCGACGGATTTTTTTACCGACATGAACATCAACGTAGTGGGACATTGTAACTTACCTTCCCTAAAATATAAGCGCCTCCACTGAACGCTTACGTTAAGGTTAGCAACGGAAATGCCATCCGGCTTTTTTGTGCTCCGGAGATTTGTTTGGATGGTTGAAATAATAAATAAATCAAATATTTAAATGGTATTCGTTTGATGCATCAATGTGTTGTGTTTGTATGATGACATACATCTTTTGGCGGAATGCCTCGCAAATTGCGACAAGTATTGAGAGAGTCCGGCAACAACTTTTATCTCTTTGATGTTCCTGTCGCGGCTGTTTGGATCTTCGGGGCAGGTCTGGTTACAACCTGTCGAATGCGCAATTATAAGAACCTGATTCAAAAACTCATGAAGGATAGAAGTATCTTGCGAGCCTGCGTGTCATGAGGCGGATGCTTGAGACGAGCAACGGATTGGTCGTCTCAAACAGGCTCACCCATCGCCACTCGTAGAAATATTCTTGCACCGTAGATAGCGGCGGGAAGTCTTCGGTATTATGCGCCACTGACACCCCGACGCGGCGATGTACCGGATGGCGTCATAGTACCGGGCGGATGCAGGTCGTTCGCGGACGACCGCCCGGCTTGGCAGATGGGAGAAACGGTTCGAAGATCACACATTCCCCGTCCGTACTATCGCTTGGATAACGGCCGTGGTCACGGTTATGCTTTGCACGAGCGGTTCCAGTCCAATTCATTTGTAATCCATACAGTGTGCAAACCAGACGGAACCACAAATCACTGAAATCGCTCAATTTCCTTTTGGATACGCCTTAAGGAAAACCAGCCTTATTGAGATTGTGTGCAGGCGGATCTTTCGGCTGAATGTCCCCAAAGCAAATCGCTTTGGACCTGTCGCGGGATTGTACCGCTCCTTTGATCACGTATCGTGTTGCAAAGGAGATGAAAGATGGGTCCACGACCGACAGAGGAATTCCGAGCAGAGGTGGTGCGCGTAGCACTGACGAGTGGTCTGCCGCGTAAGC
>CALFWP010000187.1 GCA_937927905.1 uncultured Neomegalonema sp. | reverse complement strand
AGGCTTTTTGGTCACGCCTGTGCGGGTGTTGTATTCAATACAGGATGCCCGGTGATTGGTTCTTTGAACTGTATCCCGACTTTCCGGTCTTTCATCCACCGCAGAATAGCATTGATAGGGGGATAGCCGCCCTCCAGAATAATCTGAACATGCGAACCCATCTCAAGCTTACCGATGCCGAGAACCTGCAAACACATGCCGCCATCGGAGATGTCTTTCGAAACAGCCTGGAAAGTTCTTTTCTCGGTCTGGATCAGACATTTTTCCGTGTAATCCACTCTTTTGTGGGCGCGCAGACTGGAGAAATCTATGTCTTCGGAAGAGGGTGTCTGCGTTTCATCAGGCGTGTCTTTCACAGGATTGAGCATTTCGTGAAGGCTGTCGGGCAACTGGTCGTCTATGTTCGGTTTTTCTATGGATGCCTGCACCGGATTATTATCCTGCTGTAATTTTTCAATGAATGCAGCGAGTTCAGAGTGTTCCCCGGACGATAGATCAAACCCGAGACCGGCAATATTGCCACGTGTCCAACGGACCTGTGCTTCAACGGGGGTAAAGTTTTGCAGGAAAACCGCAATCCGCGCTCCACGTTTCAGAACGTTGAACTCGTTGATCGCAATACACATTCCGCTTTCTGACAGGTTGATGCTTTTGGCCCAGACAGCGCGTGTATCGGATTGGATAAAACAAGGTTCAAGATAGGCCACACGCCGGTCTGCACGGCGTTGAAGCTCCATCGGACTGCTGAATTGCTGGGCGGTAATCATGACTGCATCCATTGTAACCATCGGTATATGGAAAGATGCCCAACAATCGTATAAAAGTGTTAAACTATTACCATCCTAAAAGACTATTATTGATTGTAATTATTTAATAAAACGATTAAATTTACTTTTTAATTTCTGGAAATTTGTAGAAATAGTACTGTGTAAATATTTAAGGGTTCAGTACAATTTTTGCAGCAGATACAGATGCGGAATCCAGGTCGGCGAAAGCTTTTGCACCATCCGCGAGCGCACGTTTCTCTATCCAGCTGAAATCTCCCATCCGGCCTTTGAAAATAGCATTTGCGGTCGCGTGAAAGTCCGCCATGGTATAAGTGTATGTGCCGATAAAGGTTATTTCCTGAAGGGTCATTTTCCGCGTGTCCAGCCCGGCGTCTCCTCCGGAAAGGCCGATATGGGCAATCACGCCCCCGGGTGCGGCAAGGCGCGTGGATTCGGCGCGTGATACGGCAGAACCGTAGGCGTCAATGATCAGGTCGGCCGAGCTGTCCTGTGGGGCGTTCTGCAGAGGATCGTAGACTTCAAACGGGCCTGCTTTGGCTGCAGTGCCGCGTCTGAGGGCGCTTGTCTCGGCTATGGCGATGTCTTTTGCGCCTTGATCCAGTGCGCACAAAGCCGCGCCGACACCGATAGCGCCGCCGCCGATTACAACAACTCTTGCGCTTGCAAGCGGCTGCGCCAGTCTTTCCGCACCCAGCCGCACCGCATGCCAGCCACAGGCCAGCGGTTCGGTCAGAGCGGCGTGTTCCGGTGCAATGCCGTCAGGTACGGGAACGAGGTTGCTGTCCGGAATTTCGAGATACTCCGCAAAAGCGCCTTCGTGCGGCGGAATCGACAATAGGTTACGTTCGGGACAGATATTGTCCCGGCCCTCGATGCAAAACCGGCAGGTGCCGCATGTTGTCATCGGATTGACCGTCACGCGTCTGCCGCTATAGCGTCCTGTTTCCGCGATGCCGCATGCTTCGTGTCCGAGGATAAGCGGTGGCATCCGGCGCGGGTCGGTCCCGTGATAGGCATGCATATCTGACCCGCATATGCCGACGGCTTCAACTTTGACGATGCTCAGGCCGTTCTGTCCGGACGGGCGGTCGGTATCGCGGTAATCAAGAGCACCTTCACCCGTATATACAAGAGCTTTCATCGTCATCATCCATATTCGCATAGCCGTCAGAGGCTGAACGCGGCGATTTTATGAAAACCGCCGTTTCGCTCGGGCTGTTACAAAATAACAGCCTGCTTTTCAAATAGCCACCACTCAGGCGGATTTTGCCAAAGCCTGATCCAGATCGGCAATCAGGTCTTGCGTGTTTTCCAGACCGATAGACAGACGGACAACGTCAGGTCCGGCGCCGGCTGCGGTTTTGTCCTCATCGGACAATTGGCTATGGGTCGTTGAGGCGGAATGGATAATCAGCGAACGTGCATCACCGATATTGGCGAGATGTGAGAACAGCTGAAGATTATCGACCAGGCTAACACCTGCATCATATCCGCCTTTCAGTCCCACGGTAAACACGGCACCGGCGCCATCGGGCAGGTATTTTTTGGCTGCATCATGATAGGGAGACGAGGGCAGGCCGGCATAAGAGACGTAATCAACCGCGTCATGCCCTTCCAGATGCCTGGCAACCTTGAGGGCATTTTCGGAATGACGTTGCATCCTGAGTGATAGAGTCTCGATCCCGAGCAAAGTGTAAAATGCGTTCTGAGGCGTTTGTGCTGCGCCGAGGTCGCGCAGACCAACGGCTATCCCGAAAAATGTAAAGGCCATCGGGCCAAGGGCTTCGTGAAATTTCAGCCCGTTATATTCAGCTGCCGGTTCCGACAAGGACGGGAATTTGCCGCTGGCCGACCAGTCGAAATTACCGCTGTCAATGACCATGCCTCCGATTGATGTGCCATTGCCACTGAGGAACTTGGTTGTCGAGTTCACCACGATCGTTGCACCGTGTTCAATCGGTCTGCACAGGGCCGGCGTTGCCATGGTGTTATCAACGATTAGCGGCAGACCGGCATCTGAGGCGACTGCGGCCCAGCCAGCAATATCAGTGACTACACCTCCGGGATTGGCGAGGCTTTCGCAGAACAGCGCGCGGGTATTGTCATCAATGGCCGCTCTGACCGCGTCCGTGTCATCAGTATCAACGAATTTGACGGTCCAGCCGAAACGTTTGAAGGCATTGGAAAACTGATTGATTGATCCGCCATAGAGTTTATTCGCGGCGACGATGTTTTTGCCCGGGGCCATAAGCGGAAATAAGGCCAGGACCTGTGCGGCATGTCCGGAGGATGTGGCAACCGCACCGACACCGCCCTCAAGCGAGGCGCATCGCTCCTGCAAAGCGCCGACCGTCGGGTTTGTAAGGCGGGAGTAGATGTATCCGACTTCTTGCAGGCTGAACAATCGTGCGGCGTGGGCCGCATCTTTAAAAACAAATGATGAGGTCTGATAGATCGGCGTTTGACGGGCCCCTGTCGCCGGGTCGGGAGCGGCACCGGCATGGATCATACGCGTCTCAAACCCAAGAGAATTCATATCGCTCATTTCGATCCCCTGTTTGCTTTCATTGAAATTCTTAAAGAACAACTTTTAGTTTCCTGTACGAATTTGCACAAAGGATTGAACAGTGCAAGGCGGACGGACCTGTTGATCGGTTTTTTTACGAAGCTACCTGGTGAGGTATATTAAGGAGAAATGCCATGGGCAAATGGACGAGGCGGGCTGCTTTGCTGGGATTGGGGGTAACCGGTGTAATGTACGGTTGTGCGAGGCCTGCATCGGAGTTTATTGCCACGATTGAGCAAAAATATCCGCCGATCGGAAAGTTCATCCCGGTGAAAGATCCGCAAAGCGGCGAGGTCCTGCGCCTTCATTATGACAGGCGCGGCTCCGGACCCGCAGTTGTTATGATTCATGGTGCCTCAGGCAATCTTCGTGATTTTACGTTTGCTATCAGCGATTATATGGCCGCGAGCGGATTTACGGCCATTGCTTTTGACCGTCCCGGGTTCGGGTATTCCGACCGCGCAAGCGGAGACAGTTTTACACCCTCCTCACAGGCCGCTGTATTACGCGCCGGAGTGCAGGCCCTCGGTGTCAGCCGCCCTGTTGTTATGGGGCATAGTTTCGGCGGTGCCGTTGCGACCGCCTGGGCCGTTGATGCTCCGCAAAGTATCATGGGAGCCGTTATTCTGGCCGGTTTGACCTATCCATGGCCTGCCGGTGACAATGCTTATCACGCGGCGGCCTCCACATCTTTGTTCGGTCCTGCCATCAATGCGATTGTCCGGAACCGGGCGTTGAAGTCAGGGGCAGCGGGTGCCGTGGACTGGGTGTTCCGGCCCCAGATCCCGCCGGTAGGGTATGCGGAGTACATCGGCGCCGAGCTGGCGTCCCGACCCGCAACGTTCCGGGAAAACGGGCGGGATATCACAAATATCAACGAGGCGATGGCGGCCCTCATTCCGCGCTATTCCGGCATCAGCATCCCCGTAGAACTGATCCATGGGACCGAAGACAGTATTCTGCCGGTTGAGGCGCATGCGGAACGGTTCAAAGCGGCCCTGCCTGCGGCGCGTTTCACGGCGTTGAAAGGTGTTGGGCATATGGTTCATCACGCAGCGCCGAAGGAGATGCTTGCGGCGGCAAGGAGGATTGTTTCGCAAACCTGACGGCGGTTAGGCGGCAAATTTGGCCGCCTTCATCAGAACCTGGTATGCATTGTTAATTTCCGCAAGACGTTCCGCCGCAAAGTCGATCTTCTTTTGTGACACACCCAATCCGCGCAGGCGGTCCGGGTGATATAATTTCACAAGTTTTCTGTAAGATACGGAAATATCGGCTTTTGTTGCATTCGATTTTAATCCGAGAGTTTCGAGTGCATCATATTGCTCAGCAGTGAAACTTTTGCTCTGTCTGAGCATTCTTTCGCGCTCCGCCGCATCCGCCTCTTCCGCTGCGGCACGCCTTATTGCCTCTTCTTCCGCCTGGCGTGCTCTTTCTCTTGCGGCTTCGCGTTCTTCCTTTTCACGCCTTTGCTGTTCTTCGTCCACAAGACTGGTGATGCGCTTTATCGCGGCAACATTCATAAGCGTTATCTCACCGTCCGATGTCTCGAACGCCATGAACGATTCCGCCTGAATGACAGTTCCATGGAAATCCATTCCCATAGGCACAGGCACAAAGCCCATTGTCACACTGCCGTCAGTGTGATCAACGCGAACCGGATGGTTCTTCGTTGCTCTGCGATAGTGTGCGCCCGACATTCTAACTCCATAAAAACGCCTTAAGCGCCGGATCTTACGTCTGTAAATTCAGTATATAGTGAATTAGTAAACGTGGCGTTTGCATTGATTGTGTGCTGGGGGAAACGGATAATGAAATCTTTATTGATAAATGAATTCAATGGATTAGAGGCTTTATCATGCCAAGATACCGATCCTCCGGGGGCCGGAAAAAATGAAGTCCGTATTAAGGTTGATGCCTGCGGTTTAAACTTTGCCGATTTACTTATGACGCGCGGGACGTATCAGCAGATGCCTGATTTACCTTTTGCCCCCGGCGGCGAGGTTTGTGGTGTGATTGATGCCACCGGCGAAGGTGTTGACCCCGGCTGGCGTGGAACACGGGTGGCGGCCTATTGCGGTTCGGGCGGATTGGCGGAATATGTCACCGTGAACGCGGCGGCCTGTGCTCCGGCTCCGTTCGGGCTGGATGATACAGAGATTGCTGCGATCCCTGTCGCATACGGTTCGGCGGAGCTGGCACTCGTACGGCGTGCGCGCTTGCAACCCGGTGAGGTTCTGGTTGTAGCCGGTGCCGGTGGAGGAGTCGGTTTGACGGCTGTTGAAATCGGCGCTCTGATCGGGGCACGGGTGATTGCTTTGGCCCGCGGCACGGAAAAGGCGGCAGCTGCCCTTGAAAAGGGGGCGGAGGTGGTTCTGGAAACCGGTGATTATGACCCCGAGACCCCGGCGCTGCGTGATGAGATCCGGCGCATCACAGACGGTCATGGTGCGGATGTCATTTTCGATCCGGTCGGCGGTGCGCTCGGGGCCGCTTTGCTGCGCGCCACAGCCTTTGAAGCGCGGTATATGCCGATCGGGTTTGCATCAGGTGATGTTCCGCCGCTTAAGGCAAATCATCTGTTGGTGAAAAACGTGGATGTCATCGGCTTCTGGTGGGGGGCCTATTTTGACAAAGCACCCGATGCGATGGCGGAAAGCCTGTGCCGGTTATTTGAATGGGCTGCAGATGGCAAAATCAAACCCTATGTCTCGGATATATTGCCATTTGAACGCGCCATAGACGGCCTCCGCCTGATCAAAGACCGGCGGGCGACAGGCAAGGTGGTGATTAAGATGAGCTGATCAGGGCGCGCTGATCCCTGATCAGCTCCTGATTTCAGGCTCTGCGTTTTTTGAAGGCCATCATACCGAGTGACATAATAATTTCCCAGACCGTCCGCCATGCGGAAATTTCAGGTTTCGGTTTTTTACCCCGTCCCATCAGGCCGATCTGGGTTTCATAATATGCGCCATCCAGCATGATCATATCGTCGAGGGATTTAAAACCTGTCGTCGGACTGCCGACATCGCGGACATATCCGTCATCTGCAGCGGCATGATGCGGAAGGTCCGGATCAAGCGTTAAAGGGCGTCCCAGGCCGACAAAATCCGTGGCGCCGGTGGCCACGGCATCCTCCATGGCTTTGACGGAACGGAAACCGCCGGTCACGGCAATCGGGACGTTTGTACGCTTTCTCGCTTCAGCGGCAAATTCAAGGAAATAGGCTTCGCGCTTTCTTGTCGAGTCGTGCAATGCGCCCAGCATGGCCGGACCTTCGTAATTGCCGCCGGAGATTTCAAAAAGATCGACCCCCTCACCGGATAGAACCTCGATCAGTTCATAGGCTTCCTCATCGCCGAAACCGCCCTTTTGGAAGTCGGAACTGTTGACTTTGACCGACAGGGCATAAGTCTCTCCGACTTGCGCGCGGACTTCGCGGCAGATTTCCACCAGAAAGCGGCGGCGGTTTTCCGGGTTACCGCCCCATTCATCGGTACGCTGGTTCTGGTAGGAGGATAAAAACTGACTGATCAGATATCCGTGCGCACAGTGAATTTGTACGCCATCCCATCCCGCTTCTTGTGAAAGTCGCGATGCCGTTGCAAATCGTTTTATGGCATCGTGGATTTCATGACCTTCCATAGCGCGGGGCGGGGCAAACATTTTCTCCAGCCCCTGACGTAAAGGTATTGCTGAGGGTGCAACAGGGTGAGGCGTCAGAAATTTGTTCGTCTGTTTCCCGGGGTGATTCAATTGCATCCAGAACTGTGTGTCCGGATACGCGGTTTCGCGGACGGCGTCCGCCCAGGCAACAAAGCGGTCAAAGTGACTTTTATCCTCCAACAATACATTTCCGGGCTCGGCCAATGCGCTTTTGTCGATCATCACATTGCCGCTGAGCATAATGCCACAGCCCCCGCGCGCCCAGCGGCGGTAGAGGCGGTAATGTTTTTCGTTGGGCAGATTGTCACCGATATCCGCCAGAACTTCACTCATCGCCGCTTTGAAAATTCTGTTGCGCACGGTCCCTTTTCCATTGACGTCAAAGGGGTTGAAAAGATTGGGCGCGTGGTCCGGAACAGTCTTTGCAGAATCGTATTTTTGCTTTTTTAGCATGGCGTGGTCTTTCACCTTTCATCGGTCTGCGCGAACAAAAACCGGAATGCCCTTTAAAATTTAGAGGCGCTCTTTAAAGGATATGTTTGTGCTGGAGTATTCTATGAAAAATTGTAAATCATTGATAATATTTAATTTTTTCTTGCAAAAGTGTCAAGCTTGGCGAACTCAGAAATGAGTTGTTAGTCAATTGATAAGTGTAATTTGTAATTTTGCACTTTCCATTATAACGCAAGGCCGAGCCATGAATATTATTACAGACAGTGCGGATAAGTTTGTCGCTAAGACCTTATACGGCATCGCCACGAAAAGCTCGGTCCGGGGCAGAGCCGCAGAACCGCCACGCAGTTTTTATAATGTCGATGACTTCCCTTTTGTGCAGACGGTTCTTGGCAAAAAGGACATTTTGATAAACGAAACCGAACAGTTGCTGGACCATGAAAGCGATATCCCGAGTTTTCAGAAAATCGCCCAGTTGCCCGATCAGCGGCGGAAAACCCAGATTGATGACAACTGGAAGAATTTTGTTCTGATACTGAACGATGAAAAAATCGAGGAGAACTGCGCCCGGTGTCCGGGAATTATGTCTGTGCTGGAAAATGACATTCCCGGTGTGCGTCTGGCGCTGTTTGGACCTGTCACGGTTTAGTGCCGCTCCGAGTTCTAAGTTACGCGGCCTGACCCTCGAAAGCCATGGGGCTTTTCCAAGCCAAGGCTGAGTGCCTGCGACGAGGATTATAAAAGCCGTTGATGTACTCGAAGATCGC
>CALFWP010000186.1 GCA_937927905.1 uncultured Neomegalonema sp. | reverse complement strand
TTTCATAATCTTATCAACGATAACCGCCCAGGACCAGAAAGATGCGGCAATCAGTATGAGCATCACGACCTGAACCACAAAGCTGGCTTCGCGGAACATAGACCAGGCGGAAAAATCAGGACCGGAATGGAGCGTATCAATCGCTGATACACTCTGGCGCGGCGTAAACGCAGTCATAGCGTTCAGCGTGTTTCCGGTCAGGTCCATGAAAAAAACGTCCATGTATTTTTGCCCTTTACGCCTCAATCGGTAATGCGGTGCAACACGTTGTCGTGCTGTATCGGCATCTAATCTTTCTATTTTATGTCAGCAACCCGCTAATCGTGACCAAAATTGGACTTTGCACAGCCTGAAGGCGCACTGGGTTTTCATCCGTTTCATTTAAGCACCGGTAGAAACGCGGCACGTACCACCTGAGGGGCAGGTTGCGGCTTTCCGTCTTCACCGATCCCGGCACAGCGCACCTGCGCCTCAGTAAAAATCTGTTCACCCGCCGATATGACCTGCCGGAAATCAAGGCGCGAATGCCCCATATGCTGAACTGATGTATGCACCTGTAGAGCTGTGTCGAACCGTGCCGGAGCACGGTAGTCTATCTGCAAATTCGTCACGACGTAGTTGATGCCATGGGTTTTCATCATAACAACCTGATTCAAACCCAGAACCCGCAACATCTCACTGCGGCCGCGTTCCATAAACCGCAGATAGCTTGCGTGATACACGATCCCGCCTGCATCGGTATCCTCCCAATGCACACGGACCGGAAAAATATGAACACCCCCGACGATACGGCCTGATAACGGCAGATCACCGGTCGGGGCGGCAGAGCCCGGAACCATCAGCATACAGCTTTCATTTGAAGTACAAAATTTATGCTATCCGGAATGCCGCCCTACAGGTTACCAGAGTATTAACACCGGTGGATTTAGCATTCCGACCTCTGCCTGCAGCCGGATGCAGGCAGAGGACCAATGAATTTATCTGCGCAGGACACGTAGGTAGTATGGGTGTGTTACTCGTCATCCCTTACAAATTGACGTGAGCGCGCGCTGATCCTGTCAACTTCCTGTTTAACCATCGTCTCAACAAGCGTCGGAAGGTTTTCATTCAGCCAGTCCCGTAACATCGGACGCAAGGTATCCTGAACCATGCCCTCGATTGTCGGCGAATCCTCATCATCAGTGATTTTTATCCCGCCATAGATCCGGCGCGGAGCATAGGAATCGTAACGGGCAAGAGCGGCAAGCGAGCGCGCCGCACTTTTCTCGGCTCCGCCTGATACTAACGCATCATCCGGCATATCGCCCTGCGGCATGGAAGACAAACGCCCGCGAAGAGCATCGCGGACCAACCCGCCGACGGTCTCCATCTCATCTTCCGTCGGCGCGCCCTCATGACGTGCCTGTTGTACATCTTGTGACGGCTGTGAAAGCCCGTCCTGAATGCTGTCTTCACTAGTCTCTGCAACCCAAGCAGCTTCAGGAGCGGCAGCATGAGCGACCTTATGCTCTCCGGTGTCATAAAAGCGCTCGTCCAAGGCCCGTTCACGCACATCTTCAACGTTTACGTCCCCGGGCAAAACATCCGGAGAGGCATGTGTCCGGTTTTCCGCCGCAGCCTCATCAAATGATTGATCCAACAAAGCCTCCGGAACCACCGGATCCGGCTTCGGTTCATCCTGTTCCAACTCGATCCGCTCGAATACAGGAGGCGGTAAATCCGCATTTCCATCTTCTGTACCGTCCTGTACCCGTGCCACGTCTGCGATCATCGGAATAACCGTTTCAGAGTCGCGGGTCAGGTCGATCACACTGTCGTCTGCGGCGACAGAAAGATCATTCTGTTCAGCCTCGTAAAATGTTGCAGCGAATTCCGGAGGTGTCTGCTCTGAGGTGTCTGGAGCATCAACAGGAACAGGAGCACCCTGTTCAGGCATTTGCACTCCCTCAACAGGTTTTTCCGCGGCAACTTCATGGACCTGATTATCTCCATAGGCCGTATCACCGGAAACCGGCACGGCAGCCGTTTGTTCGAAAGAGGCTGAACCATGACCGGGGTCAGAGGCCACGACAGATAAAAGCTCTGTAGTGCTGATTGACTCTGCATCCGCCACGGCAGCGGAATCATCTGCAACCGAATCAAGCAGAGCATTAACCTCCTGCTGGTCATCCACCACTTCCGTCAGCTCGAACGTATCATCCGCAGGTAACGGTTCAGGCGCATCCTCCATAATAGGATGCCCGGCCACACGGCGCCACAAAGCGCTTTCGCGCTGAGGGAAAATCGTTTCCTCTGCCGGATCGGGCGCATTAATGGCCATCGCTGCATCATATTCAGCCAGTGCGATAGCTGCGGCTTTATCGTCCACTTCAAACGGGTCTCCGTATTGCGGCGCATCAGCACGCGCGGCATTGGCAGACTCTTTTGCAGTCTCGGAACTTACCGAAGCGCTTTGATCTGCCACAACAACAGGGGACCTGGTGTCCTCGTTGTCGATAATGCGGCGAATCGAGGCAAGGATATCATCCATGCTCGGTTGCGAATGAGTGGAAGGCTTGTCAGTCATGGCGCCCTTCGGTTTACAAATTACCACACATAGCGGCTCAATTTGACACAGGTTACGCGCGTCAGGCAACGGGAACAAGCCGTTGTCCGATAACACATACGCCGTACCTTAATACGCAACACTAGCCAAAGCCGGTTAAAGCCATATTGATCAGAGGAAATTACGCCGAAAATTTCGGAAAAATTCTTTAAAGTGCAAAGACAGGTTTTCTGGAAAACCCGGGCAGCACAGAGGCCGTTGCATCAAAAACCCAACGATGACTGATAGATGAGCCTGTCCGGACAGATACGCGCACCTGCCCGAATGTACCCTCCATCCAAACAGCAATCAGTCGCCCGCCTTCGGCAAGCTGTTCAAATAAAGCCGGAGGCACATCACCGACACCACCCTCGATGATAATCACATCGAACGGCTTTTCACTTTCGGCACCGGCCTCCAGCGGACCGGTCAGCACGGCAACGTTATCAAAGCTCAGGGCTGAGAACGTTTCCTCCGCCGCCTTTGCCATCGACCCATCGCTTTCCACGGCAATTACCGAACGGCACAAACGCGAGAGAACCGCACTGGAATATCCAAGCCCGCATCCGATATCGAGCACATCATCCCCGGGGCCGATCTCGGCAGTATCAGCGATTTTGGCGAACACACGCGGATCAAGAAGCCAGCGGTCTTTGGTCAGCTCCACCGCCTCTCCCGCATAAGCGACAGGGCGTTTGGACGAAGGAACGAAGCGTTCACGCGGCACGGCCAGCATCGCCTCAACAATGCCATACCGTGTCACATCCGAAGGCCGCACCTGACAATTGACCATATGTTCACGGGCAGAAGCGTAATCAGGCATGGCAAAGACCTTTCCGGAAAAACCGCGATTGCAATAGCATCAGACGCCGTTTTTGCAAACACCGTGTATGCGAACAGATCTTAATTTATGCGGCAAGAGAGTGTTAATTTCTTTTAAAGATGAAAAATGCAGTTTTTGCAAAAATGGCTCTAAAAGCGGACTTAGGGGCTTGTCGCAAAGAGGTAAAAAGTCGGCGATTATGCCGGCTCAGCGGTCAGTCTCACGTTTCGTTAACCCGTTTGAGACCAAAGTAGAGGGAGACCAAATCTCGCTGATCCTCGATGGTCCAATCCCCCGTCAGTCCGAATGCTTTGGAACTCAACTCTTTTCGGACCAGGCTCTGAGAAATCATCCGTCAAACTTGCGAGGAGGTGGGCGTGCAGATCGTTAAAGGCGTGCTCTCGACGGATCATGTGCCCCTGTTTGTTTCGATCCCGCCGCATTTGGCGCTATCAACCCTCATGCAGCGGATCAAGGGCCGTTCATCGCGTAGGATACACATAGCGTTTCCTGACCTTCGTAAAAGATACTGGGGCAGGCGGTTTCAGGTGCGGGGATATTTCTCGACGGCCTCCGAAAATGTGACCGACGACATCATACTTCAGTATCTTGAGCTGGACACCCGCATCAACTGAGTGCTTGAGAACTATTGTAACGCATTGAAGTTCAATTTGCACAACGAGAGCCGTGGATGGCGCTGTTTTTCGGCGTTGCCGGTGCGTATAATCGCTTCGATCAGGGTCTTTGGACGGACTCATCACATGGCAGCGCGGCGTTCGTGGAAAATCAGACGATCCATATTGAAGGCGATGTTTGCGAGGATCATTTTGGCCTTAGCCCGCGCAAAACCTATTGTACGGATTAGATCGTTGGCCGATCAATCTGGATCATATCCTGCTGCGTCGAAGTAATTGGCGCATTCGTCTGGTTTGAAGTGATCGAGAATGATGCTGATTATGTCCCAGAGAGTTTGGGTGGAGGTTGATTTCGGCCTCAGCCGTGACCGCGAGGTCGGGCTGGGCGCGGGTCTGCGCAGCATCGAGCTGGGCGCGCGTCTCAGTTATGATCTGGTGGAGCGGAACATACAGCCTTATATCGGCCTTCATTACGAGCA